>NZ_RZPW01000395.1:0-5750 GCF_003998455.1 Mesorhizobium sp. M7A.F.Ca.CA.001.08.2.1
CGCAATGATGATGATGGCTCCCTTGATGACCTCCTGGATGCTGGTCGATAGACCGAGCACGAGAAGACCAAATCCGAGAATGCCTATGAAGATTGCGCCGACGACGGAACCGACGATTGATCCATAACCGCCAAAGAGACTTGTCCCGCCTATGATCACGGCCGCGATCACGTCCAGTTCAAGACCCGCTCCCAGGCTGGGATTGCCAGCCGTGGAGCGGGCCGCGAGCATCAGGCCCGCAAGGGACGCGGTCATGCCGGATATCGCAAAGGCGAAGATTTTGACGCCGTCCGTTCGCACACCGGAAAAGCGCGCGGCAACAGCATTTCCACCGGTCGCATAAACACGCCTGCCGTAGGGCATTTGATGCAGCAGGTAGTAGCCGACGGCCGTAAGGACGATCGTCCACCAGATCGGTGCCTGCATGCCCAGAAAACTGCCGTTCCAGAACAGGTTCGAAAAATCATCATCGACGATCGACACGGGCCGGGTGCCGGTGATGGTCAGTGCCAGTCCGGAAAAGATGGACAACATCCCAAGCGTTACGAGAAACGATGGAATGCGCAGTTTTGTAACAAGCACGCCCGACACCGCGCCGATCGAGGCCCCGGCGCCCAACACCAGAAGGGCGGCGACATAGGCCGGGACACTTTGATCGAGCAGCAACGCTCCGATCATACCTGAAAAGCTGGCAACCGAACCGACCGACAGGTCGATTTCACCGCAGATGATGACGAACGTCATGCCGATCGCCATCACGGAAACGATGGCTGTGATACGCAGAACGGCGCTTGCGGTTGAGACTGACGCGAAGTGGGGGGCGAACAAGACGAAATAGAGGGTGATCGCCAGGAAGATCACATAGGTGATGTGATCGCGGAAAAAATTCATCGCACTAGCGCGCATCGGCATCGAGGACGATTTCATGCTGCAACTCCCTGAGCGTGTACGCTGGTTTGTCTGGCGGCCTCGGCCTGCAGCAACGCGCGAAGCCCGGTCTCGTCGTGCGCGCTGCCCATGCTGCGCGTTATCCGCCCCTGCGCCATCACCAGAATGCGATCGGACAAATCCAGGAGTTCTTCGAGTTCCGAAGAAATGAGCAGCACGGCGACGCCATCGCCCGCCGTGCGGCGCACAAGCTCGCGCATATCGCGCTTGGCATTGACGTCCACGCCGGAAGTTGGCTCATCGAGGATCAACAGCTTCGGCTTCATTGCCAGCCATTTTGCGAAGACGATCTTTTGCTGATTGCCGCCTGAAAGCTCCTGGGCTTTCTGTAAGGGGCCGCGGCACAGGATGTTGAGGTCGTCGCGGTATTGTCTGAACAGAGCCGCTATCCGCGCCTTCGCCATCGGCCCAAGGGGACCCGCGAGCGAGAAATCGGAAAGCCGGGGAAGCGCAAGATTCTCCTCGATTGAGCGCCCGCCAACAAGCCCTTCGAGCCGACGGTCTTCGGGAACAAGCGCGACACCAGCAGCGATCGCTCTGCTTACGCTGCCCGGCCGAACGGGTTCGCCTGCGACACTGATGTGGCCGGATACGTCTGGAAGGATGCCGAACAAAGCCTTGCCCAAGGTCGAGCGGCCGCTGCCGACAAGCCCGGCAAGGCCGACGATCTCGCCTGGATCGATCGAGAACGATATGTCGGACAGCTTGCGCGACGTGGCTAGATCGCGGACCTCAAGAGCCGGCGCCCCGATCGACGTTGCCGGGTGGCGTTTCGCGGACACTGTGGCGGTCGGCAAAGGCGCGTCGCCCCTCGGCCGCGACATCATCGCAGCGATATCCTCGATGGATGTCTTGCTCGGATCAAGTGGGCCAACCAGTCGGCCATCTTTGATGATCGAGATGCGATCCGAAAGCCGCAGCACATCGGCCATGCGGTGGCTGATGTAAACGATACCGATTCCGCCCTGCTTGAGCTGACCGATGGTCCGAAAAAGCGTTTCTTCCTCGTGGATGGTCAGTGATGAAGTCGGCTCGTCCATGACGAGCAGCTTGGCGCCCCGCGAGATCGCCTTGAGGATCTCGACCATCTGGCGTTGGGCGAAGGCCAGATCGCCCACACGCGCGGAAGCATCAAGCGAGAAGGCGTACCGCTCGATCAGAGCCTGGGCATCGCGAACCATTGTTCTGGTGTCGACGCGCATGCCGAAGGCGAGTGGCTCGCGAAGGATGAACAGATTTTCGGCAACCGAGCGGTTCGGCAAGACGCTCAGTTCCTGGAAGATCATTGCAATACCGCGGTCGATCCTGTCGCGAAGCGACAAGGCCGTGACGTCCTCTCCGGCGAACAGAATGCGGCCTTCATCCGTTCGATAGGCTCCCATGAGAATCTTCATGAGCGTCGATTTGCCCGCACCGTTCTCGCCGAGCAGCGCGTGCGTTTCACCGGCCATGACCTCGAACGAAATATCAGACAGCACGCGGTTTGCGCCAAACGACTTGCTGATGCGTTGCATCGCTACGATCGCGTTGTGGGACGGTGACGTTTTCGCTTCGGCCATGACGATTTTCTCGATCGCTAGGGGAGCGTCGGCGGCCTGTTGGAGCCCGCCGACGAAAAAGTGGGCTAGAAGCACTCGCCGTTGCAGATTTTTACCACCGAGGCCGGAGCATCTTCCTTGGTGACCTGCTTGAGGGCACTGAGAAGGTCGAGCTTCTTGACACGCAACGTCGGCACCGAAATGTATGGCGGGACGTCATGTCCAAGCAATGCAAGCGCGGCCGCCTTGGCCTCGGCGACGCCCTGGTCGTAGGGACGCTGCGCGCCTACGGCCAGAAATTCGCCGCGTGCAACGTTCAGCGCGCTGTCAGCGGCAATGTCATTCGTGGTGACGACGATATCGCGGCCGAGTGTCTTCGCCGCGGCCATGACTTGCTGGGCGGGCGTGTCCCAGGCAACGAAGATGCCCTTCATGTCGGGATGCGCCGTCAACATTGCGGTGGCAACCTCGTAAGCCTTCTCGGGGGCTGTGAAGGTGCCGACATCCGCGACCTTGATGTCGGGATGTTCGCCGAACGCCTTCAAGGCACCGACCTTTCGGGCTGCGACGGAGTAGTAATAGTCATAAACCAGCGTGATGATGCCGACCTCGCCCTTGCCGCCAATCGCCCCGACAAGTTCCTGCGCGGCGAAGTAGGCGTTCTTTTCATTGTCGGAGGCGACAACGGTCACATAATCCTTGCCGGGCGCCATATCGACCGGGACGTTGTCCATGAAAACCAGCTTGATGCCGGCGGCCGTCGCCTTCTTGTAGGCTTCGGACTCAGACTTCGGATCGATCGGGATCGAGAAGATCACGTCGGGCTTACGGGCGATCATCTGCTCCAGATCGCTGATTTGCTGACCGGGCTGGAACTTGGCGTCGGTGGTTCCAACAATTTCGATACCAAGATCCTTGAGTGTGTTGCTGATTCCGGCAACCTGCAACTGAGGCCAGCCCGCATCCATTGTGTGCATCACCAGTCCAGCGGTAAACTTGCCCGCCTTGAGCTTGGCAAGATCCTCATCGGAGAATTTCAGCACGTCCGGCGACACCGCCGGCGGACCATCCGGGAAGCCTGGGACGGGTTGGCCCCTCGGCGACAGGGGCAGCGGCTCGAGCAGAGCTTTTGCTTCCGGTGGGATGGTGTCATCGGCGAGAGCCGACGATGCGGCCAGTCCCGATAGCGCCAAGGCCAAGGCGGCCGCCATAAATCCACGATAGTACATTTCATTCCTCCCGATCATATGAAACGGCCGTAGCGGCCGGGTGGCGACCTGGCTGGTCGTACTGGTTGGGCGCTGTTCAGCGCCCGTAAGGCATCAATGCCGCCGTGGCGGCACCCGAATAGTTCACGTAGACCGTCTTCTTGCGCATGTAGCTCTCGAGCCCATGCACGCCGTCGTCGCCGCCCAGTCCGCTTTCGCGGAAGCCGACATGGAAACCCTGCAGCATTTCCGGTCCGATCCGGTTCACGTAGATCTCGCCGAACGAAACCTCGTTGACGGCGTTCATGACGCGGCCCAGATCATTGGTGAAAAGATAGGCCGACAGGCCATAGTTGCTGGCATTGGTGATGCTGACAGCCTCCTCGAAAGTGTCGAAGGGCATGATCGGCACGACCGGGCCGAAGATTTCGCGCGTCATGATCGGCATGTCAGGCGTCACATCTGTCAGTACGGTCGGATTGAGCCAGTAGCCGCCATCGATGGGCGCCTTGGTCGGGCGCCCACCGGCGAGAGCAAGCCTCGCGCCGCCCGCCACGGCTTCCGCAAGCACCGCCTCGACCTTTTCCAACTCTTCACGGCTGACTTTCGGGCCGATATCGGTATTTGCCTGCATCGGATCACCGACGACGAGCGACTTGGAGAATTCCACAAAGCGTGTGACGAACTGATCGTAAATCGAACGGTGAACGAGCGTGCGTTCGTTGCATATGCAGACCTGTCCGCAGTTCATGTAGCGCGACGTGGCTGCCGAACGAACCGCCAGCTCGAGATCGGCATCAGCCAGGACGATGAATGGCGCCTTGCCGCCAAGCTCCAGCGAAACAGGCGTCAGATTACGCGAAGCATTCGCCATGATGCGCTTACCGGTCGGGACGCTTCCTGTCATGGTGATGAGGTCGACGCCGGGTTCGCTGCAGAGCACTTCGCCTATGGTTTCACCCCGTCCCGTTATGATGTTCACGACGCCGGCCGGCACGCCCGCTTCGACAAAGATGCGAGCCATTTCGAGCGCCGAAAGCGGCGTGTCTTCATGCGGTTTGAGGACGATGGTGTCGCCGGCGATCATGGCGGGCGCCACCTTTCGGCTGACCAGGGCGCTCGGGTAATTCCACGGAATGATGGCGGCGACAACGCCTACCGGCACACGCTGTATCCAGACCTGCTCTCCCGCGTAGTCGGACGGCAGGATCTCACCTTGAATGCGACGGGCAAATTCGGCGTAGTAGTCGAAGAACTCGGCTGCGCCGCCGACTTCACCTATTGCTTCGTTGATCGGTTTGCCTTGTTCCCTGACCACCACCTCGGCCAGATGCCGGGCGTTCTGCCGGATCAAGACCGCGATCCGCTTCATGATCGCCGCACGGGCAAGAGGCGATTTGAGCCCCCAAGCCTTCTGCGCCTTGCGGGCGGCGTCTATCGCCTGGCGAGCCTGATCCGGGCTTGCCTCGGGCACGTCGACAAAGGCCTTGCCGTTGGCCGGGTTGATAACCGAGCGCGTGCCAGCTTCGCCGACGACGAACTTCCCGTCGATCAACATGAGATACGATGTCTTTTCTTCTGCTGACATGGTTCAATCCGGTTCTGCGTGCGTTGCAGGCGTGCCGACGCCTAAGGGTTGGATTTCGCCGCGGCCATCTGGACCGCGAACTCGATCGCTTCGACCAAGCTGTCCTCGTTGGCGATGCCCTTGCCGGCGATGTCGAAGGCCGTACCGTGGTCGACGGAGGTGCGGATGATCGGAAGGCCGAGCGTGACATTGACACCGGAGAGCGCTTTCCACTCACCGGTCTCGGGATCGACATTGAAGCCGAGCAGTTTCACCGGGATATGGCCCTGATCGTGATACATCGCGACCACCGCGTCATACTGGCGGGCGCGCAACTTGACGAAAACCGTATCGCCGGGAACAGGCCCAAACACGGCAAAATCGGCGGAGTTGTAGGAGGCGACGACTGGGGTCGTGATGTCGATATCCTCCCGGCCGAAATGCCGCCTTCGCCGGCGTGCGGGTTAAGCGCGGCAATCGCAATTCGGG
>NZ_RZPW01000396.1:0-5743 GCF_003998455.1 Mesorhizobium sp. M7A.F.Ca.CA.001.08.2.1
AATTGTAGATGTGCACGTCGGTGCCGCAGATCGCCGTCTTCTTGATCTTGATCAGCACGTCGTTAGGGCCGATTTCCGGCACCGGCACCTGTTCCATCCAGATGCCTGGTTCGGCCTTGGCCTTCACCAGCGCTTTCATCATGTTCGACATGCTTTTGTCCCTTGAAGCTCTTGTTCCGGAATCGCTTTTCGATTCCGGCTTGTCAGGAAATGACGCCGAGTTCGCGCCCGACGGCGGCGAACGCTTCCACCGCGCGGTCGATATCGGCGCTGGAATGCGCCGCCGACATCTGCGTGCGGATGCGCGCCTGCCCCTTTGGCACCACCGGGAAGGAGAAGCCGATGACGTAGATGCCGCGCTTCAGCATGCGCGCGGCCATCTCCTGCGCCAGGCTGGCATCGCCCAGCATCACCGGGATGATCGGATGATCCGCTCCGGCCAGCGTGAAGCCGAGCTTGCCCATTTGCGACCGGAACCGCGCAGCGTTGTCGTAGAGTTTGTCGCGCAGCCCATCGCCGTCCTTGATCAGCTCGAACACCTTGATCGAAGCGCCGGCGATCGCCGGCATCAGCGTGTTGGAAAAGAGATACGGCCGTGAGCGCTGGCGCAACCAGTCGACCACCTGGCTTTTGCCCGAGGTGTAACCACCGGAGGCCCCACCAAGTGCCTTGCCGAGCGTCCCGGTGATGATGTCGACCCTGCCCTCGACGCCGCAATGCTCGGCCGAGCCGCGGCCGTTCTGACCGACGAAGCCGACGGCATGGCTGTCGTCGACCATCACCATGGCGTCATACTTCTCGGCGAGGTCGCAGACACCCCTGAGATTGGCGATGATGCCATCCATCGAAAACACGCCGTCGGTGGCGATCAACCGGAAGCGGCAGTCCCGGGCTTCCTTCAGGCGCGCCTCGAGATCGGCCATGTCGTTGTTGGCGTAGCGGAAACGTTTGGCCTTCGACAGCCGCACACCATCGATGATCGAGGCATGATTCAAGGCATCCGAAATAATGGCGTCTTCCTCGCCCAGCAGCGTCTCGAACAGGCCGCCATTGGCATCGAAGCAGGAGCCGTAAAGGATGGTGTCTTCCATGCCGAGGAAGGAGGAAATCGTCGATTCGAGCTGCTTGTGCTCTTCCTGCGTGCCGCAGATGAAGCGCACCGATGCCATGCCGTAGCCATAGCGGTCGAGCGCCTGCTTGGCAGCATTGCGCAAATCGGCGCTATCGGCGAGGCCGAGATAGTTGTTGGCACAGAAATTCAACACCTTGTCGCCGCCGACCTCGATCTCGGCCGACTGCGTCGAAGTGATCACCCGCTCCGACTTGTAGAGGCCTGCCGATTTGAGCCCCGCGAGCTCGCTGTCGATGTGGGAGAGGAATGCTGCGGTCATGACCTAGCCTCGTTTGATGTGGGCCGACTGTCGTCTCGTCCGCGCGAAAAATCCATCGCAAAAACGACCGGATCGGTGGCAAGCAGCACGATGCGGCCCCGATGTCGATCATCACGCGGCCGAGGAACGACGCCACGACAAAGGTTCTGGCCGATGACCGCTCAAATGCCGGTACGGTGCTAAACGAGCCGATAACCATTCCGCGATCTTTCCACGGCCGCCCCTTGCCGGACAGCCGTCGATTTCCGGTCCTGTTAACGTTTGCAGTTCAATGGTGCTCATACAAGAATCCCTAGGCAAGAATCCCTAGGCAAGAATCCTTAGGCGAGAGGGCCGCCCCCGAAAATGTCGCAGCAGCCGGTGCAAACCGTTTCAGGCAAGCTCATACTGCTGATCAAGGCTGGCTATTGGCTGGCCCTGCTGATCATTGCGGCCATGGTGATCGCCTCCTTCATACTGCTGCAGCAGATGATGGCCACCCAGCAGCACAATCACACCTTGCTCGACATCGTCAGCACACAAAAGACGCTGTCGCAGCGCATCGTCTTCCTTGCCAGTGCAACGGGTGCCGGTTCACGCGACAAGCAACCGGCGCTGGTCAGCGCGCTCAAGCAGGCAACGGCGGAGTTCGAGACCAACTACGACCTGCTGCTCGATCAGACAGGAGCCGATCCGCAATCGCCGGCCAAGCTCGACCCGAAGTCGATCGAAAGCGTCCTCTTCGCCAAGCCCTTCCACCTCGACTATTTCTCCGTCGGGCTGATCGCCAATGGCGACCGCCTGATCTCGGCCTATGAATCGCAATTCAGCGGCAATGGCGGCTACAAGGGCGGCGGCGAACGCGTCAATCTCGACGCCTCAGTCGCCAATGCGACCTTGTCGGGTTATGCCGCGCTCGGCCAGCGCATCACTGCCGACGCCGACGACCGCTCCGAGAAGCTGCTCGCTCTCCATCGCACGCTGTTCTACGCCACAATCGGCGTCATCATACTGGTGGCGCTCTTCATCTTCAGGCCGATGTCGAACGCCATCCTGCGCAAGACGCATGAACTGATCGACGCGCGCAATTCCATGGCCTTCATCGCGGTTCATGACGGCCTCACCGGCCTGCACAACCGCACGTTCCTGACCGATCATTTCGACACGCTGATCAAGGGCACGCACCGGCGTCGCGAACGCCTTGCCGTCGTCCAGCTCGATCTCGATCGGTTCAAGCAGATCAACGATACGCTCGGCCACGCCGCCGGCGACTATGTGCTGGTCGTCACGGCACAGCGCATGCGCGATTCCTGCCGGGCGTCGGATCTGTGCGTGCGCCTGGGCGGCGACGAGTTCGTCATGATCCTCGGCGGCGCCGGCGGCACCGAAGACATCAACATGCTGGCGCGGCGCATCCTGGCGCACATCAACGAGCCGATCGTCTTCCAGGGCACGACCATTCTCCCAGGCGCCAGCGCCGGCATCGCGGTCTATCCGATCGACGCCGACAATGCTGGGGATTTGCTGGTCCATGCCGACCTGGCGCTTTATTCCGCCAAGAAGCTTGGCGGTGGCAACTTCTCTTTCTTCTCCGAGGAACTGCGCCGCGAACTCGATTATCGCAAGCAGCTCGAGCACGACATCAAGGTCGCCATCGCGGAGCGGGCGTTCCAGGTCTATTTCCAGCCGCAGGTCTCGCTGACCAACGGCACGATCAGCGGCATCGAGGCGCTGGTGCGCTGGAACCATGCGGAGCGCGGCATGATCCCGCCCGGCGAATTCATCCCGGTCGCCGAGAAATGCGGCTTCATGCCCGAGATCGGCCGCATCGTCATCACCAAGGCGATCAACGAGGCGGCCGAATGGAATCGCGCCGGCATTGCCTTCGGACGGCTTGCCGTCAATGTTTCCGGCACCGAGCTGCGCGAGCACGATTTCGATGCGTTCTTGTTCGAGACGCTGGAAAAGGCTGGGCTGCCGCCGCAAAAACTGTCGCTGGAAATCGTCGAATCCGTCATCCTCGACGACGAAAAGACAGGCATCGCCGCCAAGCTGCGCCACATCAGGGCAGCCGGCGTCCATCTCGAACTCGATGATTTCGGCACCGGCTATGCTTCGCTCAGCCATGTCAACCCGAACGAGATCGACCGGCTGAAGATCGATCGCCGCTTCGTTCAGAACATCCATGAGAATGGCGACAACTCGAAGATCGTGCGCGCCATCACCGAGCTGGCGCGTGGCCTCGGCATCTCGATCGTCGCGGAGGGTGCCGAAACCGAGGCCGAGCTCGATTCGCTGATGGCGATCGGCTGTGACCAGGTGCAGGGCTACTCCATCGCCTTCCCGATGCCGCACGACAAGGCGCTGGAATGGCTGACCGCTCGCATGCCGAAGAAGGCCAAGCTGACGGTGCTGCAAGGAAGCCTGGCATAGGTACGGCCGGGCTGCCTTGACAACCGCGTGTGAAGATGGCCGCCTTGTCGTGATCGCAACAGGGATATCGGGGCTGATGACACCGTTTCGGTTTGCCCTTGCGGCACTGCTGATCTTTGCGGCCCCCGCCCAGGGCGCCGATCGCACCATCTATCTTACCTTCGACGATGGGCCGCTGAACGGCACAAGCAACATCCTCGACGTGCTGGAGGCCGAGCAGGTTCCTGCAACCCTATTCATGGTCGGCATGCACGCACAGGCGAGCGCTGCCAACAGAGCGCTCGTCCAGCGCGCCAAGCAGCTTCCTCTGGTGACGCTCGGCAACCACAGCTACAGCCATGCCTACAATCACTACCGGCATTTCTACGGCGACACCGAGGGTGTCGTCGCCGACATGGTACGGGCAAACGCGGTGCTCGGCTTGAAGCCCGTGGTGCATGCAAGGCTGCCGGGGCGCGACGTGTTCAGGCTGCCCTCCATGTCGAAGAACGACACTTCGCTTGGCCTCGCCCAGGAGGGGCATGAAGAGCCCGACTACGAATTTGTCGCGGCCTCAGGCTTCTATCTCTACGGCTGGGACCATGAATGGGTGCACAAGGACAACGGCGAGCCGGTGCAGAGCGTCGACCATCTGGTCAGCGAGATCGATCATCTGTTCGGCTATGGCCGCTTCGTCAAGCCCGGCAAGCTGATCTTGCTGATGCATGACGAGATGTTTCAGGACGGCTTCGACGGCAAGACGAAGCTGACCAATTTGATCGCCGCGCTGAAGCTGCGCCGTTACGCCTTTGGGGCAATCCAGGGCTACGACGACTGAACCGGTGAGGACGGCAAGTTCTTCAGCGGATGTGCATCGGTACCCGATGCTGTCGCATGGCCGGCAAGGCGTCAAAGCACCTCGATCGATTCCCCGCGCAGCTTGTGCCGACGCAATTTGATGTATGTGCGCAAATTAGGCGTCATCTGAAAGCCCACCAGCTTCGTCTCCTGGAGGGGAGCAGCCCACGCCATCGTCTCGTAGCGGGCGCCGTAACCTTCGATGGTGGCGGCAAGATTTTCGCGGCCCAGATTCCTGGCCAGAGTGGCGCAGGCAGCAACCCTCGAACGAATCGACTGGCCGTATTTGGGCGCAAACGCCAGTCCGCCGTCCGCTAGGTCATCGACCTCATGGGCAAGCGCCAGGAACAGAATGTCCTCGTCGCCGGTCGGCACACCTTTGTCCACAATGCGCTCGGGATCTCCCGTGTCGAATTTCAGTCCGACCACGCGAGCGACAAGACCCTCGACGCGAGGACCAATTTTTTGCTCCAGCCACTGGCGGTGAGCATCGGTTCGCCTGCTGGATTTGCCGTCCGGATACTGGCTTCCGTCATAGGCGGCGTGAAACATAGCAGCGAGGACAAGATCGACGCTTTTGTCGAAATGCGCGACCGACGACGCAGCTCCCACCGCATGGCAGATGAAAGGCCGTCCCGTCTTGCGATAACGGCCGTTGAACATCGCGCAACACACACGATACGCCTTCTGCACCCGGGCGATATCGGCAAGCGGATATCCAGCCTCGTATAGCTGGATGTAAAGCGCCGTGTTGGTCTGGCGCGGAACGAACAGATCTTCTTTGGTCAACTTGTCCCCCCGAACGTTGTTAGGTTTTCCGGCGACTTCTCGCTGCCGAAGCCAGCGGCTTCGGTATTCTTGCACAGATTTTGCAGAAGAGTTGAGCCTGACCTCTCCCCACCAGGATCAGCCGGACAATGGAACGTTACAAATGTGATGAGGGAAGTCCAGTCCAAGGAAATTCTTGGTCCGTCGGGTTCTATCCCCCGACATTGCCCCGCAACACAGCCAGCACCTGCGCGAACTCCGCCAGACGCTCGTCGGTCAATCCCACTCGCAGCCGCTTGTCGAAGACGAGCGCGGCCTTTCGCAGTGTCTCGAAC
>NZ_RZPW01000397.1:0-5737 GCF_003998455.1 Mesorhizobium sp. M7A.F.Ca.CA.001.08.2.1
CATCAGAAGGGCCAAAAGGAGCGCCCGGCGGATCCGGCCGGGCGGGAAAAGAAAGAGCGTCGATGAAAAGCCGGCTGGCCCAGGAAAGCGCATGGCGTGAAGTATGGCCGATAAGCAAGCCGTCGAACAATTAAAAACGCGCGCCCCGCAGGCAATGCCAGGCGAAAAGCAGTCTTCCAGCCTCGCAATGCGCGACTTTTTGGCCAAAACGGCATTGTCACGTATGCGCCGGTTTCCTGTCGTCAATTGATGCGCTATGCAGCGCGGGAGCCAGCAAGATACCCGAATGGGATAAGCCAGTGCGGAGGGGTTGATGAGCGACATCGAACGCGAAAGCATGGAATTCGACGTGGTTATCGTCGGTGCCGGGCCGGCGGGCCTCGCCGCCGCCATCCGCCTCAAGCAGGTCAATCCCGAGCTTTCGGTCGTCGTCCTGGAGAAGGGCGGTGAGGTCGGCGCCCATATTCTCTCCGGCGCCGTCGTCGATCCGATCGGCATCGACCGGCTCTTGCCGGGCTGGCGCGACGAGGACGGCCATCCCTTCAAGACGCCGGTCACCGCGGATCATTTCCTGGTCCTTGGTCCTGCCGGCTCGTTCCGTCTGCCCAACATTTTCATGCCGCCGCTGATGAACAATCACGGCAACTACATCGTTTCGCTGGGCAATGTCTGCCGCTGGCTGGCGACCAAGGCCGAAGCGCTCGGCGTCGAGATCTATCCGGGCTTTGCCGCTGCCGGCCTGCTCTACAATGAGCAAGGCGCCGTCACCGGTGTCGTTACCGGCGACATGGGCGTCGAGAAGGACGGAACGCACGGCCCGGCTTTCGCACCCGGCATGGCGCTGATGGGCAAATATGTGCTGATCGGGGAGGGCGCTCGCGGCTCGCTCGCCAAGCAACTGATCGCCAGATACAAGCTTTCCGATGGCCGCGAACCGGGCAAATACGGCATCGGCCTGAAGGAACTCTGGCAGGTCAAGCCGGAGAACCACCGGCCGGGGCTGGTCCAGCATTCCTTCGGCTGGCCGCTTGACTTGAAGACCGGCGGCGGCTCGTTCCTCTACCATCTCGAGGACAATCAGGTGGCGGTCGGCTTCGTCCTCCATCTCAATTACAAGAATCCCTGGCTGTCGCCGTTCGAGGAATTCCAGCGCTTCAAGACCCATCCGGCGATCGCGGCTACGTTCGAAGGCGGCAAGCGGCTGGGCTATGGCGCGCGCGCCATCACCGAGGGCGGCTGGCAGTCGGTGCCGAAATTGTCCTTCCCCGGCGGTGCGCTGATGGGCTGTGCCGCGGGCTTCGTCAACGTGCCGCGCATCAAGGGTTCGCACAATGCGGTGCTGTCCGGCATGCTGGCGGCCGAGCATGTCGCCGAGGCGATCGGCGCCGGGCGCGCCAACGACGAACTCGCGTCCTACGAGGAAGCCTGGCGCGCGACCGACATCGGCAAGGATCTGAAGAAGGTGCGCAACGTCAAGCCGCTGTGGTCGCGCTTCGGCACCATCGTCGGTGTCGGCCTTGGCGGCCTCGATATGTGGCTGAACACGCTGTTCGGTGTCTCGCCCTTCGGCACGCTGAAGCATGGCAAGGCCGACTACGCAACGCTCGAGCCTGCCGCCCGGCACAAGAAGATCGCCTATCCGAAGCCCGATGGCGTGCTGACTTTCGACAGGCTGTCCTCGGTGTTCCTGTCCAACACCAATCACGAGGAAAACGAGCCGGTCCACCTGCTTGTCGGAGACATGGAGCTGCAGAAGCGTTCCGAGCACGATGTCTTTGCGGGCCCCTCGACGCGCTATTGTCCGGCCGGGGTTTACGAGTGGGTCGACAAAGACGGCAACGCCGCCGCCGATCCCACGGCCAAGGATGTGCGCTTCGTCATCAACGCGCAGAACTGCGTCCACTGCAAGACATGCGACATCAAGGACCCGAACCAGAACATCAACTGGGTGCCGCCGCAAGGCGGAGAAGGCCCGGTCTATCAGGGCATGTAGGCCCGCGCCGGCCGCGGCGTGCAAAGGTCCCGACGATGGCATGTGGAACATTAGAACTGTTGAAACTGCCGCGCGCTTATGGTTCCATTCCTTGACGATAAGGAGATGGCCAATGCGCCTGGCGGTTCTGGCATGCCTTGTGGCGATCGGTGCGCTGTTCGGTTTGGCTTCGGCGGCCCCGGCCGGCACCAGGGTGGTGGTCAAGACGCGGACCTACGACATCACCGGGAACACGGGGCTGGCACTAGTCCAGGCTATGGACCGCAAGGGGCCGAAGCACGGCTTCATGACGCATGCCATCGCGCTGACCGGCTACGCTGTGGATTGGGACCTCGACACCAGCCAGGACAATGGCGTCTGCCGCTTGCGGCGTGCCAACGGCACGCTCAATCTCTTCTACACGTTTCCGCGTGTCGCCTCGGCCACCACCCCGACGCTCCGGAAGCGCTGGACGCGGTTCTTCGCCGGCGTCCGCGCCCATGAGGAAACCCATGGCCGCATCGCCAGGGAGATGATGCGGGCCACGGAAAGATCCATCTCCGGCCTCAGGATTGCCGACGACCGGTCCTGCTACAAGACACGTCGCGAGGCACAGCGACGCATCAAGGCCACCAATGCCGCATATGAGGCCAAGCAGCTCGCTTTCGATGCGCGCGAGCATCGCGACGGCGGCCATGTCCAGCATCTCGTCATCGCTTTGGTCAGGCCCTGATCCTTCAGCCTGGCGTCTTGCCGGTCTGGACAATGGCCGCGGTCGCGGTTTCATGTTCATCGAGCGGCTTTTGCTGATTCAGCCTGAGCGAGAACTCCACCATGACCGGAAGGTGATCCGAGCCGGTGTCTTCCAGCCGTGTCGCCGAATGGATCGTCACGCCGCCCTTGCTGAAAACCTGGTCGATCGGCAGGCCGGCGAAGCGCCGCAGGAAATCCGGCAGCCTGATGTGGATCCAGGTCGGGCCGGCGGAAGGCATGACGGTCAGCCCGCCAAGCGCCGCGACCCGCCGCACGGCGGCACTCCATGGGGCGGCATTGCAGTCGCCCGCCATGATGGCCGTCTCGCCGAGCGCGGAAAGCGGCTCCGTCAACTCGCCGATCTGCCAGTACTGCTCGCGTGGCCAGGGCCAGCTGAGATGGATCGCGGCGACATCGACGTCGATGCCGCCGAAGTCGACGGTCGCTGTCGCCATGGCACCACGCCTTTCGCAACGCGGCTCGGTGCCGGCGGCAAAGGGCCGCCGCGAGAGCAGCGCGACGCCGAATATCTTGTTAGGGTAAGGACAGAGGATCCGGTATGGATATGCGCTGCTGATATAGCCAAGCTCGGTCGCCCACATCGCCGACACCTCGTCGAGGGTGATCACGTCGGGATTGGTCCGGCCGATCAGCGACAGCACCTTCTTCGGCGTTGGATTGTCGTAGCGCAGGTTCATCTGCAGCAGCTTGTAGATCGCGCGGTCTTCGTTCTTGGCTTCATAGGCGGCCTGAACCGGCCACAGGCGGGAGAAGGACAGCGAGCCGGAAGTGGTGGCGAAGGCCGCCACGGCAAAAAGCAGTGCCACGGCCGCTTGCAGTCGAAATGTCGTGGCCAGCAGCGGCAACGCGCAAAGCGCCATCAGCACGGCAAGGTGGACGCGGAAATGCGAGAAGGAATCGAAGGCGGGATGCAGCGTTCCGAAAAACCCGGCCACCAGCGCGATCGAACAGGCCAGCATTGCCAGGAATGCAACCGAAATCAGCAATGTCCCGAAGCCCGCTTTCTCCATGCCGCCTGCTTATCGGCAGAAATGCGGCTCAATCAAGATGGCGAAACGCCCATGCGATGCGTGGAACCGGCCTACTGGAACGCCGTTTCCGAAAAACTTCTGAGCTTGCGCGAATGCAGCCGCTCCATCGGCATTTCCGCGAGCTTCTCCATAGCCCTGATGCCGATGGTCAGGTGCTGCGCCACCTGGCGCTTGTAGAATTCGGTCGCCATGCCGGGCAGCTTCAACTCGCCATGCAGCGGTTTGTCCGAAACGCACAGCAGCGTGCCGTAGGGAACACGGAAGCGGAAGCCATTGGCGGCGATGGTCGCCGATTCCATGTCGAGTGCGATGGCGCGAGATTGCGACAGACGCTGTACCGGCCCACGCTGGTCGCGCAGTTCCCAGTTGCGATTGTCGATGGTGGCGACGGTGCCGGTGCGCATGATGCGCTTCAGGTCGTAGCCCGAAAGGCCGGTGACTTCGGCGACGGCTTCCTGCAACGCCACCTGGATCTCGGCCAGCGGCGGGATCGGCACCCAGACCGGAAGATCGTCGTCCAGCACGTGGTCCTCGCGCACATAGGCATGCGCCAGCACATAGTCGCCCAGCGCCTGGGTGTTGCGCAGGCCGGCGCAGTGACCGAGCATCACCCAGGCATGCGGCCTCAGCACCGCAATATGGTCGGTGATGGTCTTGGCGTTGGAAGGCCCGACGCCGATATTGACCATGGTGATGCCGCCATGTCCCGATTTCTTCAGGTGATAGGCCGGCATCTGCGGCAGGCGCGGCGGTGCAACGCCTTCGCTGGGCGCGCTCTGCCCGCCCTTGGTGATGACATTTCCCGGCTCGACGAACTCCGTGTATCCGCCGCCGCCATTGGCCATCAGGTCGCGGGCGCGGGCGACGAATTCGTCGATGTAGAACTGATAGTTGGTGAACAGCACGAAGTTCTGGAAATGCTGCGGCGTGGTTGCCGTATAGTGCGACAGCCGGTGCAGCGAATAGTCGATGCGCTGCGCCGTGAAGGGCGCCAGAGGCCTCGGCTCGCCGAAGGCGACTTCGAAGGTGCCGTTGGCGATCTGGTCGTCGGTGCCGTCGAGATCGGGCACGTCGAACAGGTCGCGGATCGGCCGCTTGATACGCTCTGCCGCCGCGCCGTCGACATGGGTGCCTTCAAGGAAGGCGAAATGCAGCGGGATGGGTGTGGTCGATTCCGACACCGTGACCGCAACCCCATGATTGCGCATGATCAGGCGCAACTGCTCGACGAGGTAGCTTTCGAACAGGCCCGGCTGGGTGATGGTGGTGGAAAAATGCCCAGGCGTCGGCATATGCCCATAGGCCTGGCGCGAGTCGATCTGGGTGAATGAGTTGGTGGTGACGCCGATCTCCGGATAGAAGGCCCGGTAGCGCTTGCCATTATCACCGCCTGCTGCCGCCAATTCTGCGAAGGAGTCGCGCAGGAACCTGGTGTTGCGATCGTAAAGCGCCTGCAGTGCCTTGACGGCCTTTTCGGCGCTATCAAAGCTTTGCCGGCCAAAAGGCTCCGGCATGACGACAGATTCGATGGCTTGTGGGTAGATTCGCTTTTCCATGGCTCAATATAGAGACTTGGATCGGCACTTGGGAGGGGTGTCGCGACCGAAGGCGGTCAAAGCGCCGTTTTTCTTCAACCGCGCTGCAGGCTGACCAGAAGCACAAAGCCGACGCCGGACTTCTTCAGGGCCGGTGCGTCGATCGTCGAGCCGGCGTCAGCGCGCATCATCGGCACGGCCAGGACCGGAGCGGCCAGAACCGTCAGGATAAGCGCCGCCCGCGGCAGAAGCCGAAGGGTCTTGAGAGCGTTGGCGGCGATGCGGTTCATGGCGTTCAGCTTTTCTTTTCGAGGTCTTGGTTTCTTTGTTCAGTTGCGAAGATGGGTGGGGCAGGCGAGGCGGCAGGTTCTGGAACTGGCTTCGTCCCAGGCGCGGGCCGGACGGCCCGCTTCAGCGACGAGGAT
>NZ_RZPW01000398.1:0-5652 GCF_003998455.1 Mesorhizobium sp. M7A.F.Ca.CA.001.08.2.1
TCCGGGCGTTGCTGATGAGGGGGGCTGGTGTCGCCGAGGCTGGCGTTGCGCCAAACATCGAGGCGAGGAAGCCTTTCTTCTTTGGTGCTTCGGCCTGCGGCATCTCGCCAGCCGTCACATAGACCGGGTTGTTCATGGCCGGAGCGGCAGCGGGCTTCGGCGCCGCCACGTCGCCGTCGGCCGCGGCGATCTGCTGGGCGACCGCATCGGTCTGCTGCGCGGTCTGTGCCTGCTGCGTCAGCGACTGCGGCGTGTTTCCAACGATGGTTTCGGCGCCCGCCGGCATGGTCAGCGGAAAGGCAGCTCCCGGTTTGGACACAGGCACATAGGCGACCTTTTCAGGCAGCGCCGTGTCGCTTGCCGTCATCACGGTCGTCTGCTCCGTCGTGACATCAGACGAATCGGAGGCGGCGATCGCCTTGCCGCTGGAGGCCGCGTTTACATCCGATGCGGTGGCATTGTAGCCGGGCATTCCGACCGACATTGCCGGGTCGCCAGCCGAAGTGCAGGAGGCCAGAAGCAAGGAGCAGAGCGCTGCCACAATGGCGCGGCGTTCTCCCTTTGCGAGGCTCCATCCTGCTGATTTCAAAGTCAAATTCCCCCTCGATGTCCGGTCGGCATATCTTGGCGCGGCATGCATGCGTCGCTGCCAAGGTGACCTTTGTCTCCGATCCGGAAACGAGACCTGTGTCAAATCCGCAAGCCTGGAAGTATTTTTGCAGTGATTGCCGAATTACGGCCGCTTGATGGTTGACGACACCATTTCGCCCGCTTTTGGCGGCCCGTCAACTCACCACACATTACAGTCCGTTACACACGGACCTTCACATAGGTGCCCGGAGCATCACCCAAGGTTTTCATATGCTTGCCCGGTTTGCGGGCAGGCACGCGGGTGTTGTCCTTGGCCTCTATCCAGCCTTGCCAGTGCGGCCACCAGGATCCTGGATGGTCGGTGGCATTGGCTATCCACTGGCTGAAGTCGCCCGTCGGCGTACCCCCGGTCCAATACTGGTATTTGTTGGATGCCGGCGGATTGACGACACCGGCGATATGGCCCGACCCGGCCATCACATACTCGACCGTGCCGCCGAAATATTTCGAGCCGAGGAACACCGAAAGCGCCGGCGCGATGTGATCTTCCTTGGAGGCGAGGTTGTAGACCGGGATCGTGATGTCGCCGAGCGAGACCGTGCGGCCCGCCAGTTCCATCGTGCCTTGCGAAAGGTTGTTCTCAAGATAGCAGTTGCGCAGGTAGAAAGAGTGGTTGGCCGCGGCCATGCGGGTGGAATCGGCATTCCAGTAGAGCAGGTCGAAGGGCAGGGGATCCTTGCCGCGCATGTAGTTGTTGACGACATAGGGCCAGATCAGGTCGCCTGAGCGCAGCATGTTGAAGGCGGTCGCCATCTTGGTGCCGTCGAGATAGCCCTTTTCGCTCATCGACTTTTCCACTGCCGCGACCTGTTCTTCGTCGACGAACACCTTCAGGTCGCCGGCATAGGTGAAGTCGACCTGCGTGGTGAAGAAGGTCGCCGACTTGATGCGGTCGTCGCCCTCTTGCGCCATCAGCGCCAGTGCAGCCGCCAGGAGCGTGCCGCCGACGCAATAGCCGATCGCGTTGACGTCGCGTTCGCCGGTGGCTTTCTCGACCGTGTCGAGGCCGTATTGCAGACCCTCGCGGATATAGGCTTCCCAGCTCTTGGTGCCGTGGCGCTCGTCCGGATTGACCCAGGAGATGACGAACACGGTGTGGCCCTGTTCAACCGCCCAGCGAATGAAGGATTTCTGCGGGTTCAGATCGAGGATGTAGAATTTATTGATCCATGGCGGGCAGATCAGCAGGGGCCGCTTGAGCACCGTCTCGGTCGCCGGTTCGTACTGGATGATTTCGGCGACGTCGCTGCGGCCGACCACCTTGCCGGGAGTGGTGGCGATGTTCCTGCCGATCTCGAAGGGCGAGTAGTCGGCCTGCCGCAGCTTCAGGTCGCCCTTGCCGGCGGCGATGTCCTCGGCCAGCATCTTCATGCCGCGCACCAGGTTTTCGCCGTTCGAGGCGACGGTTTCGCGGAACAGTTCCGGATTGGTCAGGATGAAATTCGACGGCGAGATGGCGTTGGACACCTGCTTGACGTAAAAGCCGGCCTTGTGGCGGGTGTGCTCGTCAAGACCTTCGGCGTGCTCAACCAGATCGGCCGCCCAGCGCGAGGTGACGAGATAGGCCTGCTTGAGGAAATCGAAGAAGGCGTTGCGGCCCCATTCCGGGTCGAGGAAGCGTTTGTCGCCGCGCTCCGGCTTGACCGCGTCTTCGGTGTCTTGCGCGGCGTTGCTGGTGCGCTGAATGGCGTTGGCCCAGACCGTCATATAGCCGGAGAACAGCCGCGTCTGCGCTTCCAGCGCGCGCTGCGGATCGGCAAGCCAGTATTCGCTGAGCTTGGAAAAGGTCTTCACCATATCGACGACGGGCTCGGCCACATGGTCGCGCACGTCGCCTTTTTCGCGCGGCTCGGCCCAGGCGGAAGCGGCCTTGCCGGCCTGCTCGATCATGCGCGCCATGTTCAGGGCGAAGCGTTCCGGGTCCTTCACCAGATATTGCTCGACGGTCGAAGGCTGGTCATCTTCCGCTTTGCCCGAATCGGGTGTTTTGGACATGGTTGGCGGGGTTCCTCCCGAGGCCTTTTCTTGACATATTAACATGGGACATCCGACCGGGCCAATCTCGCTCTACCTCGGCTGCCAAGGAAACAATATGACGATTAATATTGGCGAGACTGTTTTTTTCGGTTCCGGACGTTTTTGCCGCATCGGCGCGGCGATCGTCCTCATCGGCATTGCCGGGTGCTCGAGTACCAACACGAATGGCCCGACGCCTGTCGCTGTGGGTGCGGGACCGAAGGATACCGGCACCTTCCCGAACCTGAACATCAAGCCGCAAGTGGCGGCGCCGCAGTTCACCGAAGCCGAGAAGAACGCCAAGCTCGCGCAATTGAAGGCGGATGAGAATGCGCAGGCGGCAAAGGGCGGCGGCCCCAAGGTCGCCAACCAGGCGGCGCTGACGGATCTGGCCAAGAAGCATGGCGACGAAACGCTGAAGCAGATCGAAGCCAAATGCGACCCCGCCCTCGACCCTACCTGCAAATAAGTATATAGCGCGCGCCCAACACCCCTTCGCTGTCTGGAACTGCCATGGAAGAATTTCACAAGGTTCGCCGGCTTCCGCCTTACGTGTTCGAGCAGGTCAACCGGCTCAAGGCCAGCGCCCGATCGCGTGGCGCCGACATCATCGACCTCGGCATGGGCAATCCGGACCTGCCGACGCCCAAGGCTATCGTCGACAAATTGTGCGAGGTCGTGCGCGACCCGCGCACGCATCGCTATTCCTCGTCGCGCGGCATTCCGGGCCTGCGCCGCGCCCAGGCCGCCTACTATGGGAGGCGCTTCGGCGTGAAGCTCAACCCCGACACGCAAGTGGTGGCCACGCTTGGCTCGAAAGAAGGCTTTGCCAACATGGCGCAGGCGATCACCGCGCCCGGCGACGTGATCCTGTGCCCGAACCCGACCTATCCGATCCATGCCTTCGGCTTTATCATGTCGGGCGGCGTCATCCGCTCGCTGCAGGTGGAGCCGGACGACGGTTTCATCCCGGCGCTCGAGCGCGGTGTCAAGCATTCGATCCCGAAGCCGCTGGCGCTGATCCTCAACTATCCGTCGAACCCGACAGCGCTGGTCGCCTCGCTCGATTTCTACAAGGATGTGGTCGCCTTCGCCAA
Organism: Mesorhizobium sp. M7A.F.Ca.CA.001.08.2.1; assembly: GCF_003998455.1. Lineage (NCBI taxonomy): Bacteria > Pseudomonadati > Pseudomonadota > Alphaproteobacteria > Hyphomicrobiales > Phyllobacteriaceae > Mesorhizobium > Mesorhizobium sp. M7A.F.Ca.CA.001.08.2.1. The sequence goes on from NZ_RZPW01000398.1 coordinate 3,765, forward strand.
GAAGAACGACATCATCATCCTGTCCGACCTTGCCTATTCGGAGATCTATTTCGACGGCAATCCGCCGCCTTCGGTGCTGCAGGTGCCTGGCGCGATCGACGTTTGCGTCGAATTCACCTCCATGTCGAAGACCTTCTCCATGCCCGGTTGGCGCATGGGCTTTGCCGTCGGCAACGAGCGGCTGATCTCGGCGCTGACGCGGGTGAAGTCCTACCTCGATTACGGCGCCTTCACGCCGATCCAGGTGGCGGCGGCACACGCGCTCAACGGCGACGGCGCCGATATCGCCGAGGTGCGCGATATCTACCATAAGCGCCGCGACGTGATGGTCGACGCCTTCGGCCGCGCCGGCTGGACCATTCCGGCACCGGCGGCATCGATGTTCGCCTGGGCGCCGATCCCGGAGCCGTTCAAGCATCTCGGCTCGCTCGAATTCTCCAAGCTGCTCATCGAACATGCCGACGTGGCCGTGGCGCCCGGTGTCGGCTTCGGCGAGCATGGCGACGAATTCGTGCGCGTTGCTCTGGTCGAGAACGAGCACAGGATCCGGCAGGCGGCGCGCAACATCAAGCGCTTCCTGTCGACCAGCGCCAAGCAGCCCAACAATGTCGTGCCGCTCTCCGCTCACCGGTAAGCTTGCCGCACGCAAATTCGATCTGACTTTGAGGGACGTCGCCGGACATGGCTGAAGCATTGCGTGTTGGAATTGCCGGCCTCGGCACGGTCGGTGCATCGGTGGGGCGCGTGCTGCGCGACAAAGCGGTGGAACTGACCCGCCAGTGCGGCCGTGACGTGATCGTCACCGCCGTCTCGGCGCGCGACCACAAGCGCGATCGGGGCGTCGATCTGAGCTCTGCAAAGTGGTTCGACGATCCGGTCAAGATGGCCCAGACCGCAGAAATCGACGTGTTCGTCGAACTGATCGGCGGCGACGAGGGCCCGGCGCGCTCATCGGTGAAGACGGCACTCGAAGCCGGCCGTCACGTCGTCACCGCCAACAAGGCGCTGCTGGCCAAGCATGGCGTGGCGCTGGCCGAGATCGCCGAGAAGAAGGGCGTGCTTCTGAACTACGAGGCGGCGGTGGCGGGCGGCATTCCCGTCATCAAGACGATGCGTGAGGCGATGGCCGGCAATTCGGTCACCCGCGTGTTCGGCATCCTCAACGGCACCTGTAACTACATCCTGACCCGCATGGAGGCCGAGGGCATCTCGTTCGATGCTTGCCTGAAGGACGCGCAGCGGCTGGGCTATGCCGAGGCCGATCCGACCTTCGATATCGAGGGCCACGACACGGCGCACAAACTGTCGATCCTGACCAGCCTTGCCTTTGGCACCAGGATCGCCGCCAACGACATCTACATGGAAGGCATTTCCAACATCACCCAGGCCGACATCCGCGCGGCCGCCGATCTTGGCTACCGGATCAAGCTGCTGGGTGTCGCCCAGCGCACCGAGAGCGGCATCGAGCAGCGCGTGCATCCTACCATGGTGCCGACCGCATCGGTCATCGCGCAGGTGCATGGCGTCACCAATGCGGTGGCGATCGAGACCGACATTCTGGGTGAGCTGCTGCTGTCCGGCCCCGGGGCGGGCGGCAACGCCACCGCATCGGCCGTCATCGGCGACATCGCCGACATCGCCAAGAGCCGGCCAGGCTTCCAGCATGGTCCGGTCTTCGGCCGGCCGGCCAAGGAGCTGAAACCCTACAAGAAGGCGCAGATGCGCAGCCATGCCGGCGGTTATTTCATCCGGCTGACCGTGCACGACCGCATCGGCGTGTTCGCGGCAATCGCCAAGCGCATGGCCGACAATGACATCTCGCTGGAATCGATCGTCCAGCACGCAGTCAACGGCGAGGCGGCGGCACAGAAGACGGTGATCCTCGTCA
>NZ_RZPW01000399.1:0-5711 GCF_003998455.1 Mesorhizobium sp. M7A.F.Ca.CA.001.08.2.1
GAGGTGTAGGGCACGGGAAGCGTTTCGGCGTGGATGCCGACCAGATGGCTCTGGAACCGGGTGGCGAGCGGAATGGCGCAGTCGAGCACGCGCTCGGCGTCCTGCTCGTTCTGCAGAATGGCGACGATGGTTTTGAATCGCATGACAATCCCTCAGTTCACGAGCTGGCGAACTCGTGCCGGGGAAACGTTGCAGCGTCGTGCTTTGTTCCGGTCTGGACCAGATCAGCCGGGATTGCTGGCGAAGCCGGCGACCATCGCCTCGACATCGGCGCGGGCAGCGTCCAGCGCCTCCTGGCTGCGGGCACGCACGACCAGTTCGGTCCAGAACTTGCCATCGCCATATTTCGGATAGGAGCCGATGATCGTATCGGGATGCGCTTTCTGGATATCACCCAGCGGCCCCCCGATGAGGCCTTCGCCGAACGGGCAGGGCACGGTCGCCGACAGCATCTTTGTGCCGGCCTTCAGCGTCGGCACGACATTGTCGAGCATGGTCTGGAAAATCGACGGCACGCCAGCCATGACGTGGACGTTGCCGATGCGGAAGCCAGGCGCGACCGACACCGGATTGTCGATGAGATCGGCGCCGCGCGGCATCCGTGCCATGCGCTTGCGGGCCTCGGTATATTCGATGCCGCGCGCGGCATAGCTTGCTTCCAGCATCGCATAGGCCCGGGCATCGTATTCGCAAGGCACGCCAAAGGCCTTGGAGATGGAATCGGCCGTGATGTCGTCATGCGTCGGCCCGATGCCGCCGGTGGTGAACACATAAGTGTAGCGCGCGCGCACGGCGTTCACCGCCGCGATGATCTCGTCTTCCTCGTCCGGGACGATGCGCACTTCCTTCAGGTCGATGCCGATCGCCGTCATGACGTCGGCGAGATGGCCGATGTTCTTGTCCTTGGTGCGGCCGGACAGAATCTCATCGCCGATGACGAGCATGGCGGCGGTCACGATTTCAGGCATGGGAAGCTCCGGCAAGCGAGTGGCCCGGGAAGGCGAGTGGTCTGAGATAGCGCGGCGCAGCGGTGGCCGCAATGTCATCTCCGCGGCGCCGGCTTCCCTGCCCGACTACATGACCGCCGGAGGTGGATGGCTCGGTCGAAGCCAACTCGTTTCCACACCATGTTCTGCGATGACGTGGCGGTCGAGCAAGATCTCGGTCACATCGACGGGTGCTATGACAAGGGGCACTTGCCGGAATTCATGGCCCCGGAGCAAACCGCCGCATCCATCGAGCGCATCGCCGGCCGGGCTGATCGGGGCCTCACCTCAGCTTCACGACAATTTCAAGGAACCATTCGGCTGACTACCGGGTTTTATGAGTGTCGCACCAAGGCGGCTAAGATACGGAGTGATTCAATGGTTACAAAACTTCTCGCAGCATCCGTCCTGACGATTGGTCTCGCCACATCGGCGATGGCGCAGTCACTGGACGACAGGTACTCAAACAATCATGACTGGTGGCTGTTCGGTAACAACGACCAGACAACTGTCGACCCCTACACCACGGGAAGCATCAGTGACGGCTCCGGGTTGAACACCCAAGGCAACACCGGCGCTATTGGCCCATGTGCCCACAACACACCAGGCCCGGACGCTAACGCAGGGCAAAACGTCAACGATCAGTATTGCGGCAAATAGCCAGAACGCGATTTCCGAAAAGCGCACGCCGATTTTCTGGAAATCCATGTTCGAGGGCTAGTCCGCAAGGACAGCCGCTGGCCGCTGGCGCGTCCTCTCTCCGGACGGCGCTGCGGTCGGCGCTCCGTCGGACCGCTCAACATCAACCGCGATACCGAATCAATCCGAGACTTCTGTCTGCGGCCGGTCGCGGCCGTCGGCCAGTTCCTCATGCCATTTTCCATCGGCGTCCTCATACTGGATGCCGTCCGTCGCTCCGGCGACCTGCTGCTCGGCCGAGGCGATTTCGGCGGCGCGCAACGCGTCCTGATGCGTGGGAAACGTCTCGGAAAAGGTCGCTCCGACCTTGTAGGCCCAGCCGCCGTCATGTTCGACGATCTTGTAAGTCAGCTTCGCCATGAAAAACCTCCGGTTGAAAGGTCCGTCTGCTCAATGCAGTCGGTCGTCGGGCAGTCTGTCGTCGGGCACCAGCACTTCCGATTCCTTGGCGGCTTCAATCAGCGCCCGGCGCGCATCTGCTGTCGAACGATAACCTTCCAGCACTTTGAGGCAAGTGTCGAGGGCATCACGATGGCGCGGGCCGCGATTGAGCGGCCACACCGTCATCAGGCACTCCGCGGCCTCCTGGGCGCTGCGGATGTGGCGATATTTGCCGACGTGGCCAAGTTCGACGACGACCGGCACTTCAAAAGGTTTGTTGTCCATCATGGCCGCAACGCAAAGCAGCCAATTTGGTTGCAACCATGGCCGTCAGCCTGCGCCCAAACGTCTCAGAGGCTGTTTGAAGGCTCTACAGCGCCGTGTCGGGAGCGCGAACCGTTCAGCCCGCCGCCTTCATCCAATGCTGCATCGTGGTCACCGAACGGGCAAGTTGTGGCGCCGGGTGGATTGTCTCGCTGAATGTCGCCGCCGCACGCCACCCCCAGCGCGGATCAGCCAGGAAGGCCCGCGCCAGCGCCACCATGTCGGCGCGGCCCTCGGTGACGATCGCTTCGGCCTGTTTGGGGTCGTCGATCAGGCCGACGGCGCGGGTCGGAATATCAGCGCCCTTGCGCACCGCCTCCGCCAGATGCACCTGATAGCCGGGGCCGGTGGGCAATTTCTGCAACGGCGAATTGCCGCCGCTCGAACAGCAGAGATAGGCAACGCCCTCGTCCTTCAGCGCTTTGGCCACTTCGATCGCGTCCGCCACGTCGAAGCCGCCGTCGACCCAATCCTTCACCGACAGCCTTGCGCCGAGCATCAGCTTTGGCACCGCCTTGCGCACCGCCTTGGTGATTTCGACGGCAAAACGCATGCGGTTTTCCAGCGCGCCACCCCAGCGGTCCGTGCGCTGGTTGGACAAGGGCGACAGGAACTGGAAGATCAAATAGCCATGCGCGGCGTGCAGTTCGAGGAAATCGAAGCCGGCGCGTTCGGCTCGCCTTGCCGCCTCGGCGAAGCGCTCGATCAGCTGTAGGATCTCCTCGTCCTCCAGAGCGTGCGGCACGTTCCAGCCGGTGTCGTAGGGGATGGCCGAGGCGGAGACGGTCTGCCAGGGATCCTCGTTTGGCTTCAGTGGCCCGCCGCCCTCCCACGGCTTGCGGTTCGAAGCCTTGCGGCCGGCATGGGCGAGTTGGGAGCCGAATTTCGTGCCGGGTGCGGCGACGCGTCGTGCAGCGTCCAGCGCGCGGCGGGCGGCCGCTTCATTGTCTTCGGAGTAAAGGCCGAGGCAGCCATGGGTGATACGCCCGCGCCGCTCGACATCGGTCATCTCGACCGTGACCATGCCGGCGCCGGACATTGCGAGGTTCATCCAGTGATGGAGATGCCAGTCGCTGGCCGAGCCGTCCTCGGCGGAATACTGGCACATCGGCGCGACGGCGATGCGGTTGGGGAAGGTGAGGCCGTCGAGAGTGATCGACTGGAAAAGCGACGCTGTCATGAGAAACTCCGGGAGGGTTCGCAGCTATTTAGGCGACCGATGGCGCCTGCGCCAGACACGAGGCGGTGAAAGGGCTTCTGGACCAATCACGGGCGGGATTGCCGAAATGCCGGTTCGCGGCTACGCCTCGGCCAGGCATGTCTCCCAAAAGTGGCTCCGGTTTTGGGAGAACGACAGGCATAAACAGGAGCATGAAGCGCGACGCGCTTTAGCATGGAGACCGGGATGGAAGATCGTATTCGCGTCCGTTCGGAGGAAATCCTCTCCGACGACTGGGCCATCCTGAAGAAGACCGTCCTCGACTACCGCCGGCGCGACGGTCAGTGGGAGACGCAAATCCGCCAGACCTATGATCGCGGCGATGGTGCGGTGATCCTGCCTTACGACCCCTTGCGTTCGACCGTGCTTCTGGTGCGCCAGTTCCGCTATCCCGCTTACGTCACCGGCCACCGCGAGCCGCTGATCGAGGCCTGTGCCGGCCTGTTGGACGAAAACGATCCGGAGACCGCCATCCGCAAGGAAGCCGAGGAAGAGCTGGGTTATCGCTTGAAGGATATCGAGCGGCTGTTTTCGCCGTATATGAGCCCCGGCAGCGTCACCGAACGGCTCTGGTTTTTCATCGGCCGCTATTCACCCGCCGACCGCATCTCGGCCGGCGGCGGCGCGCAAGAAGAGGGCGAGGACATCGAGGTTCTGGAAATGCCGCTCGACGAGGCGCTGGCCGGCATCGCCGATGGCCGTATCGTCGACGCCAAGACCATCATCTTGATCCAGCATCTGAAGCTCAATCCGATGCCTGCCTGAACGGCGCCGGTCCTCCTTCGCCAGGGCTTTCGGGTGGCCCGCCACCCGAAGCTCGAAGGGCGAAGGGTGGTGCGGATGAAGGGACTCGAACCCCCACGCCTTTCGGCACTGGAACCTAAATCCAGGGCGTCTACCAGTTCCGCCACATCCGCATGGACCGGCAATCCCATGTGGCCATCATTCTGTCAATGTCAGAGACAAGATGTGGCCCAGCGACAAGATGTGGGGCAGGCCCGAATGCTGGTTATTGGCTGGGATGCGAAGACTGTTGAAAATTGGCCTCGCCTGTGACAAAAGGCGTGTCAAATGTGACGGGACGCGACGATCCGCTTCTGCAGAATGTGATAAGAAGTAGGAAAAACAAGAACTTATTCACATTTTGGAACGCAGTTTGGGAGAGTTTGAGCCGGGTTTTCGGTCAAATCGCCAGGTTCCGTACCAAAAGCCATTCCCGGCAAGAATATACCGGCAGGCTGTGAACGGCAGAGGCCGTGGCAGTCTCATTGGTGAAAACAAAGGTTTTACGATGCAGGTCACCGAAACGCTCAACTCCGGTCTCAAGCGAGAGATCAAGATCACCGTGCCGGCCGGTGACATGGAAGCCAAGCTGATGGCGCGGCTTTCGGATGCCCGCAACAAGGTCCGCATCAACGGCTTCCGTCCTGGCAAGGTGCCGGTGCAGCACCTGCGCAAGGTCTACGGCAAGTCGTTCATGGCCGAAGTGGTCAACGAAATCCTCAACGATTCGACCCGTTCGATCATTACCGGGCGTGGTGAAAAGGCTGCCATGCAGCCCGAAGTCATCATGACCGAGGACGAGAAGGAAGCCGAGAAGATCCTGGCCGGCGGCGCCGACTTCGAATTCCGCCTCAACTACGAGATCATCCCGGCGATCGAGATCAAGGACTTTTCCGACATCAAGGTGACGCGCCAGGTGTTCGACGTGCCTGATGCCGAGATCGACGAGCAGGTCCAGCGCGTTGCCGAATCGGCGCGCAGCTACGAGCCGAAGACCGGCAAGGCCGCCAATGGCGACCGCGTCACCATCGACTATGTCGGCAAGATCGACGGCGAGGCCTTCAATGGCGGCGCCGGCACCGATCAGCCGCTGGTGCTAGGCTCGAAGGAATTCATCCCCGGCTTCGAGGATCAGCTTGTCGGCGCCAAGGCCGGCGACGAAAAGCAGGTCACCGTGACTTTCCCGGAAAACTACCAGGCGGCGCATCTGGCCGGCAAGGAAGCGACCTTCGATGTCACGGTCAAGGAAGTGTCCCAGCCCGGCGCGCTGGAAATCAACGACGAGACCGCCAAGAACCTCGGCCTGGAGTCGCTGGAGC
>NZ_RZPW01000039.1:0-16643 GCF_003998455.1 Mesorhizobium sp. M7A.F.Ca.CA.001.08.2.1
CTGCACGCCCGCGCGCGAGGCGTTCGACGGTAGCACTTTCGAGACCAGGAAGGTCTCGTCGCGGCGCCCGGCAATGGCTTCGGCCACCACCTCCTCGGCACCGCCGCTGGCATACATTTCGGCGGTGTCGATCAACGTGATGCCGAGGTCGAGGCCGAGCTTGAGGGCATTCACCTCATCGGCGCGGCGACGGGAATCTTCGCCCATCTTCCATGTGCCCTGGCCAAGCACCTGAACGGCTTCGCCGAAGGGCAGTTTGGTGGTTCTGATGGTCGGTGGCATGGCGGGCTCCAGTTGGGGCCGGATCGCATCGCAGGCTGGGCGATAAATCCAGAGGCGTTCTCGCCGCGCTGGCGATGGCCGAAGACTTACTTCACCGGATGGGCGGCGAGCCAGGCCTGCATCTGCTTGATCTCTGCTTCCTGCGCGGCGATGACGCCTTCGGCCAGCTTGCGGATTTCCGGGTCCTTGCCATTGGCAAGTTCAACCTTGGCCATGTCGATCGCGCCCTGATGGTGCGGGATCATGCCTCTGACGAAATCGACGTCGGCATTGCCGGTATAGTCGGACGCCATCATGTCGGCATGCATCTTGTCCATCGCCGCCTTGTAGCCTTCCGTCGAAGGACTGGTCGCGTCCGTCGCCATAGCGCCCATGTCGTGTTTCATCTCTTCGCTCTGCGCCGGAACGCTTTCGAGGAAGACGGCAACCAGCATTCCGGCCGCCATCAGCAGCAGCACGAGTTTTTTGGCGAAGGTCATACATGGTCTCCTGTGGATGGGTTTCGTATTTGGGGGCTTGGATCAGAGTTTCAATGTTCTCAGCCGCAATGCGTTTGCGATCACCGACACCGAGGACAGGCTCATCGCCGCCGCTGCCAGCATCGGCGACAGAAGCGTGCCAGTGAGCGGATAGAGCACGCCGGCGGCGACCGGCACGCCAAGCACGTTGTAGAGGAAGGCAAAGAACAGGTTCTGACGGATGTTGCGGATCGTCGCCTGAGCCAGCGTGCGCGCCCGCACGATGCCGTTGAGGTCGCCTTTGACCAAGGTGATGCCGGCGCTTTCGACGGCGACATCGGCGCCGGTGCCCATGGCGATGCCGACATCGGCGGCGGCAAGGGCCGGTGCATCGTTGACGCCGTCGCCGGCCATGGCAACGCCGGTGCCTTTTGCGCGCAGTTCCTCGACAAGGGCTGCCTTCTGTTCCGGCAGCAGGTCGGCGCGGACCTCGTCGATGCCGAGGCTTCTGGCGATCGCGTTGGCCGTGCGTTCATTGTCGCCGGTCGCCATGACGATCCGCAAGCCGCTTTCATGCAGCGCCTTGATCGCCTCGGCCGTCGTTATCTTGATAGGGTCGGCGACGGCGACGATGCCGGCCAGTTTTTTGTCGACAGCGACGAACATCGCCGTCTTGCCTTCGAGTTGCAACGCCTCGGCCTTGGCCGAGATGGATGCGATGTCGACGCCAAGGTCGGCCATCATCGCGGCGTTCCCGAGCGCGACCGTCTTTCCCGAGACCGAACCGGACACACCCTTCCCGGTGACCGCCTCGAAGCCGCTGGCCTCTGCAACGGTCACGCCGCGCGTAGCGGCGCCGTCGACGATGGCTTCAGCCAGCGGATGCTCCGAGCCTTTCTCCAGGCCCGCGGCAAGCGCCAGCAATTCGTCTTCGGAGAAGCCGTTTGCCGTGACGACATCGGTCAGCTTCGGCCGGCCTTCGGTCAGCGTCCCCGTCTTGTCGACGATCAGCGTGTCGACGGAAGCGAAGCGTTCGAGTGCTGCGGCTTCCTTGATCAGCACGCCGGCATGCGCCCCGCGCCCGGTGGCGGTCATGATCGACATCGGCGTGGCGAGGCCGAGCGCACAGGGACAAGCGATGATCAGCACCGACACCGCCGAGACGATGGCAAAGATCAGGCTGGGCTCGGGTCCAAACACGGCCCAGGCGATGAAGGCGACAATCGCGACAAGGACGACGGCCGGGACAAAGTAGAAAGAAACGCGATCAGCCAACCCTTGGATCGGGGCGCGCGAGCGCTGCGCCTTGGCGACGAGCTCGACGATGCGCGCCAGCGTCGTCTCGGCGCCGACCTTCTCAGCGCGCATGATCAGCGCACCATTCTTGTTGAGCGTGCCGCCGGTCAGCGCATCGCCCTCGACCTTCTCGACCGGCAACGGCTCGCCCGTGATCATCGATTCGTCGAGCGAGGATCGTCCTTCCAGCACCGTGCCATCGACCGGCACGGCGTCACCGGGGCGTATGCGCAGGCGATCGCCGGCCTTGACGGCGTCCAGAGGCACGTCGTTTTCGGAACCATCGGCGGCGATCAGCCGCGCTGTCTTCGGTGCGAGATCGAGCAAGGCGCGGATCGCCGAACCGGTCTTTTCACGGGCGCGTAGCTCCAGCACCTGGCCAAGGAAGACCAGCGCGACGATGACGGCGGCAGCCTCGAAATAAACCGGCACCGCACCGCCATGGCCGCGGAACTGATGCGGAAAGATATCCGGAAACAGCGTGGCGACGACGCTGTAGAGATAGGCAGCGCCGACGCCGAGCGAGATCAGCGTCCACATGTTGGGGCTGCGGTTGACGAGCGAATCCCAGCCGCGGTGGAAGAAAGGCAGTGCCGCCCACAACACGACGGGGCTGGCCAATGCCAGCTCAAGCCAGACCTTCGTCCGCTCGTCGACAAAAGCCTGGAAAGTCAGGCCAAGCATCGGCGCCATGGCGACGACCAGCAAAGGGACGGATAGAGCGGCACTGACCCAGAATCGCCTGGTGAAATCGACCAGTTCCGGATTGGGACCCTCGTCACCCGTTGGTACGCCCATCGGCTCCAGCGCCATGCCGCATTTCGGGCAGGATCCGGGCTTGTCGCGGACGATCTCCGGGTGCATCGGGCAGGTGTATTGCGTGCCCTTGGGCATCGGCTGCGGTGCTGGCCTGCCGCCGAGATATTTTTGCGGCTCCGCCTCGAATTTCGCCTGGCAAGCGGCCGAGCAGAAATAGAAGCCCCGGCCTTCGTGGCGGGCAAAATGACTGGCTGTCGCGCGGTCGACGCTCATGCCGCAGACCGGATCGGTGGCGGTCAGGAATTTTTCCGGTTCGGCGACGAATTTCGTGCGGCAGCCCTGGCTGCAGAAATGATAGAGATGGCCATCATGCTCGGCCGTCGGCTTGCCAGCCGCCGGATCGACAGTCATGCCGCAGACCGGGTCGCGGACGACGCTCTTCGTGGTGGGCACGGCGCCTTTTGTCGAGCAGCAGCTACCGTGCGCGTGATGATCGTGATCGGAATGCGTCATTCGAAAATGCCTCGATGGATCGGTGTGACGCGGAGATAGGGCTTCCAGTAACTGGAAGGTCAAGGGCTGTTTCGACTTTTCTTCTCCGGTCCACGGCGCGTCCATCCACCCCAGAAAAAGTCTCACGCGGCAACACCAGGCCTGCTAGAAAGCGCGAGCGTCGCGGGGGTGGGGATTTTCTTCGGCAATGAAGCGTCTGGTCATCAATCTCGATCGGTCTCCCGATCGCCTTGCCCGTGTGACGGCGGAGTTTGCCCGCATCGGCGTTGCATTCGAACGCGTTCAGGCCATAGACGCACGCGACCGGCCGGAGCTGGACCAGCTGCCGCAAAATGTCGGATATCGGAACAGGCTGCCATTGACTGACGGCGAGATCGCCTGCCTGCTCAGTCACCGGGCCTGCTGGGCTGTCATCGCCCAAGGCGACGCCCGCTACGGGGCGATTTTCGAGGACGACATCGTCTTTGCCGCAAAAGCCGGCGCATTGCTTCGCGACAGCGACTGGATCCCAGCCGATGCCGAAGTCGTCAAGCTCGAAAGCTACTTCTGTAAGACCGTGATCCGACGCAAGCGCATTGCCATCGGTCACGGCTTTTCCACATCCAAACTCGACGCCGGACATATAGGAACCGCCGGCTACATCATCTCCAGGCAAACCGCGCTCGACCTGATCAAGGCCACCGAGGAGATCGGCATCGCTGTCGACGACCTTGTCTTCAACCCGGAGTTTTCGGTTTTGCGAGGCGAGACGATCTACCAGCTTGTTCCTGCGCTCTGCGCGCAAGATCAGTTCCTTGGCGACAGGGCGCTCCATTTGCCAAGCCTGCTCAGAGAAAAGCGGGATATCCAGTGCGCCGCACCCGCCGGGACCGGGAAACGCAGAAAGACAGCCATAGCGAGGGTCAAAGCCGAGGCTCGGCGAATAGGCAAGCGCATTGTCGATTTCGGTCGACTGAAGCGGAGAATGGTCATTCCATTTACTTATCCGAGCCAAAACTCAGCCGGGTCTTGAACCGGCTTCAACGCCCCATACCCAGCGCCGCCAAAACGCGCTATAGACGCCGCCGAAACGGCAAGGCCGACTGGATATATGGCAAGAATCTCCCTGAAGCTCGACGAATTGATCGACGGCGAAGCCTTGCGCCGCGAGATGACCGCGCTGACCGCGGCCACGGCGGGCGACGGCTCAGGGCAGGCTGCGCGCAATGGTGTGCTCCAACTGCTCAAGGGACGACTGGCGGACGGGCGCGCCATTGCCGAACGCATGCTGAGGGACGATGGCGGCGGCAGCGCCTGCGCGGCGCGGCTGTCGCATCTCATGGACGAGATCATCCGGGCGCTTTACGATTTCGCCGTCACCCATGTCTACCGGGTCAAGAACCCGTCCTCCGCGGAGCGCATGGCCGTCGTCGCTGTCGGCGGCTACGGCCGTGGAACGCTGGCGCCGGGGTCCGACATCGACCTGTTGTTCCTGCTGCCTTACAAGCAGACGCCGTGGGGCGAACAGACAGTCGAATACATGCTCTACATGCTGTGGGACCTGGGGCTGAAGGTCGGCCACGCCACACGCAATATCGACGAATGCCTGCGCCTGTCGCGCACCGATGTCACCATCCGCACCTCGATCCTCGAAGCACGTTTCCTGTGGGGCGAGGAAAAGCTCTATGATGAACTGATGCTGCGCTTCGACCATGAGGTGGTGCGCACGACCGGCCCCGAATATGTCCAGGCCAAGCTTGCCGAACGCGATGACCGCCATGCCAAGGCCGGCGAAAGCCGCTATCTGGTCGAGCCCAACGTCAAGGACGGCAAGGGTGGCCTGCGCGATCTGCAGACGCTGTTCTGGATCGGCAAATATTTCTACCGGGTGCGCACCGGCGAGGAATTGGTCGATAAAGGCGTCTTCACCGAGGGTGAGTACCGCGAGTTCCAGAAAGCCGAGGATTTCCTGTGGGCGGTACGCTGTCACATGCATTTCCTCACCGGCAAGGCCGAGGAGCGGCTGCATTTCGACATCCAGCGCGAGATCGCCGAACGGCTCGGCTACACCACGCACCCCGGCCTGTCGGCGGTCGAGCGCTTCATGAAGCACTACTTCCTCGTTGCCAAGGACGTCGGCGACCTGACCCGCATCTTCTGTGCCGCGCTCGAGGAGGAGCAGGCCAAGCACGTGCCGGGCTTCAACCGCATCTTCCTGACTTTCTCGCGGCGCAAGCGCAAGCTGGCCGGCACGTCGGACTTCATTGTCGACAACCACCGCATCAACATCGCCGACGACCAGGTGTTCGAGCGCGATCCGGTCAATCTGCTCAGGCTGTTCTGGTTCGCCGACAAGCACGGTCTGGAATTCCACCCCGATGCGCTGAAGCTGCTGACCCGTTCGCTCGGCCTGGTCAACAAGTCGCTGCGGCGCGACGAGGAGGCCAACCGGCTGTTCCTCGACATATTGACCTCGGATCGCAATGCCGAACTCAATCTGCGCCGCATGAACGAGGCCGGGCTGCTCGGCAGGCTGATCCCGGATTTCGGCAAGATCGTCGCCATGATGCAGTTCTCGATGTACCACCACTACACGGTGGACGAGCACCTCATCCGCTGCATCGGCGTGCTGGCCGAGATCGAACGCGGCGACGGCGAAAAGGTCCATCCCCTGTCGCACACGCTGATGCCGGGGCTGAAGAAGAGCCGCGAGGCGCTCTATGTCGCCGTACTGCTGCACGACATCGCCAAGGGCAGGCCGGAGGACCATTCCGAGGCGGGGGCCAGGATCGCACGCCGCATCTGTCCGCATATGGGGCTGTCGCCTGCCGATACTGAAACCGTTGCCTGGCTGGTCGAGAACCATCTCGTGATGTCGATGACAGCCCAGACCCGCGATCTCAACGACCGCAAGACCATCGAGGATTTCGCCGCGATCGTGCAGTCGGTCGAGCGGCTGAAGCTGCTTTTGATCCTCACCGTCTGCGACATCAGGGGCGTCGGACCGGGTGTCTGGAACGGCTGGAAGGGCCAGTTGCTGCGCACGCTCTACTACGAGACCGAATTGCTGTTGACCGGCGGGTTTTCGGAAGTGTCGCGCGCGCAACGCACGGCGGCGGCGCGCGAGCGTCTGGCCGAGGCGCTTGCCGACTGGCCGGACAAGACCCGCAAGCGCTATGTCGGCCAGCACTACGAGAATTACCTTTTGACCGTCGATCTCGCAGACCAGCTGCGCCATGCCGAATTCATTCGTGAGGCTGACGCGTCAGGCAACAAGCTTGCCACCATGGTCAAGACCCACCAGTTCGAGGCGGTGACCGAAATCACCGTGCTGGCGCAGGACCACCCCCGCCTGCTCTCGGTCATCGCCGGGGCGTGCGCCGGGGCCGGCGGCAACATTGTCGACGCGCAGATCTTCACGACGTCGGACGGCCGTGCGCTCGACACGATCCTGATCAGCAGAGAGTTCGACCGCGACGAGGACGAGCGCCGGCGTGCCGAGCGTGTCGGCCGGCTGATCGAGGACGTGCTGTCGGGCAAGAGCTGGCTGCCGGAAATGATCGAGAAGCGCACCAAGCCGCGGCGCGGCTCCAAGGTGTTCAAGATCCCGCCGCGTGCCGAAATCCGCAACACGCTGTCGAATCGTTTTTCGGTCATCGAGGTCGAGGGCCTCGACCGGCCTGGGCTGCTGTCGGAGATCACCGGAACGCTTTCCGACCTGTCGCTTGACATCGCATCGGCCCACATCACCACCTTCGGCGAAAAGGTCATCGACACTTTCTATGTCACCGATCTCACTGGCCAGAAGATAGATAGCCCGGCCCGCATCGCCACCATCCGCAATCGGCTGATGGCAACGCTCGAAGGCATCGTGCCCGAACGCGGCGGCAAGTCCAGGGCGGCGGCCGAGTGACAACGACCATCACTTTGTCCCAATTCCGCAGGCAGTTCCCAAAAGCATGAGCCTCGTCAAGAAATTCGCAACGGTCGCTTCCGGCACGCTGATGAGCCGCGCGCTCGGTTTCGGCCGCGAGATGCTGATGGCCGCCGCACTCGGCACCGGACCGGTCGCCGATGCCTTCAACGCCGCCTTCCAGTTTCCCAACACCTTTCGCCGGCTGTTTGCCGAGGGCGCCTTCAACGCCGCCTTCGTGCCGCTGTTCGCCAAGGAGATCGAGACCCACGGCACCGAAGGCGCCAAGCGCTTTTCCGAGGAAGTGTTCGGCGTGCTGTTCACGGCGCTGCTGGCGCTGACCATCATCATGGAACTGTCGATGCCGCTGATCGTGCGCTATCTGGTGGCGCCGGGTTTTGCCGGCACGCCGGGGAAGTTCGACACCACGGTGACGCTGGCGACGATCATGTTCCCTTATCTGATCTGCATGTCGCTGGGCGCGATGATGGCGGGCATGCTGAATTCGCTGCGCCGCTATTTCGCCGCCGCCGTGGCGCCGGTGTTCCTCAACATCATCCTGATCGGCGTGCTCGCCTATGCCTGGTACAAGGGCTCGGATGCCCTCACAGTCGGCTACGGGCTGTCCTGGGGCGTGCTTGCCGCCGGACTGGTGCAGCTGGCGATCGTCTGGGTGGCAGTGCGCCATGCCGGCATCTCGATCGGCTTTCGCCGTCCCAAAATGACGCCCGCGGTCAAGCGGCTGCTGATCCTGGCGCTGCCGGCGGCCATCACCGGCGGCATCACACAGATCAACCAGCTGATCGGCACGGCGATCGCCTCGGCGCAGAACAGCGCGGTGTCCTCGCTCGCCTATGCCGACCGCATCTACCAGTTGCCGCTCGGCGTGGTCGGTGTCGCGGTCGCCATCGTGCTGTTGCCCGAACTGTCGCGCGCGCTGAAGTCGGGCAATCTGATCGAGGCGGCCAATCTGCAAAACCGCTCGGTCGAGTTCACGCTGTTCCTGACGCTGCCGGCAGCCGCCGCACTCTGGGTGATGTCGGAGCCGATCGTACGGCTGGTCTATGAGCGCGGCGCGTTCGCCGCCAACGGCTCGACGCCGACGGTGGCGGCGATCCTGGCGATCTTCGGCCTCGGCCTCCCGGCCTTCGTGCTGATCAAGGCATTCACGCCGGGCTATTTCGCCCGAGAGGACACGCGTACTCCGATGATCTTTGCCGCCATCTCGGTGGCGGTGAACGTCACCACGGCGCTGACGCTGTTTCCACGGATGGGCGCGCCCGGCATCGCGGTGGCCTCGGCCGTCGCCGGCTGGGTCAACGCGGTGATGCTGCTCGGCGTCCTGATCCGGCGCGGCCACTGGGGCCGCGACGTGCCGCTGATGAAGCGCATTCCACGTCTGGTGCTGTCGGCTATCGTGATGGGGGCAGCGCTCTATTTTGCCGAGCATTGGTTCGCCGTCAGGCTCGGGCCCGGCTCGCCGCTGGTGGTCAAGGCGACGACGCTGCTGTCGCTGGTCGCGGGTGGGGCGCTGCTGTACTTCATCACGGCGTTTGCCACCGGGGGCGCCGATTTCGGCATGATCCGTCGCAACGTCAAGCGGGGATCTGGCAAGTCGGCGCCACCGATCGCAAAGACCGAACTTGACGAGTAGCGCACGACACGCTCGCAGCGCCGTCTTGATCGCAGCGCCGTCTTCGTCCATAAGCGCGCCCGTCGCAAGACTTTCGCCGCGCGCGGTTTCCAGCCGCGTGATTGGCTCCGAAAAGTCTGCAACTTTTCGGAATCACGCTTATACGGCCCTCCACAAGCCATGAGGACAATCATGACCGCCTTCAAGCCACTCGTCTTTTCCGGTGTCCAGCCGACCGGCAATCTGCACCTCGGCAATTATCTCGGCGCCATCAAGAAATTCGTTGCCCTGCAGGACACCTCCGATTGCATCTATTGCGTCGTCGACCTGCATTCGCTGACAGCCCAACTCGTCTATGAAGACCTGGCCGACCAGACGCGGTCTATCACCGCTGCGTTCCTGGCCTCGGGCATCGATCCGAAGAAGCACATCGTCTTCAACCAGTCGCGGGTCATGCAGCACGCGGAGCTTGCCTGGATCTTCAATTGCGTGGCGCGCATCGGCTGGATGAACCGCATGACGCAGTTCAAGGACAAGGCCGGCAAGGACCGCGAGAATGCCTCGCTCGGCCTGCTCGCCTATCCCTCGCTGATGGCTGCCGACATCCTGCTCTACCGTGCCACCCACGTCCCTGTCGGTGAGGACCAGAAACAGCATCTGGAGCTCACCCGCGACATCGCGCAGAAATTCAACAACGACTTCTCCGACCGTATCGCAGCGCTCGGCGTCGGCGTCGAGATGCAGGTCGGCGAAGAGACCGTGAACGGCTATTTCCCGCTGACCGAGCCGGTCATCGGCGGGCCGGCGGCGCGCATCATGTCGCTGCGCGACGGCTCCAAGAAGATGTCCAAATCGGACCCGTCTGATCTGTCGCGCATCAACCTGACCGACGACGCCGATGACATCTCGAAGAAGATCCGCAAGGCCAAGACCGATCCGGAAGCGTTGCCGAGCGAGCTGGATGGCCTGGCCGGCCGGCCCGAGGCAGAAAACCTGGTCGGCATCTATGCGGGTCTCGCCGAGATGTCGAAGGCGGATGTGCTCAAGCAATTCGCCGGCCAGCAGTTTTCCGTGTTCAAGCCGGCCTTGGCCGATCTTGCTGTGGAAAAACTGGCGCCGATCGCCAGCGAGATGCGCCGCATTTCGGATGACCGCGCCTATGTCGACGCGGTGCTTAAGGACGGCGGCGAGCGCGCCGGCGTGCTGGCCGAAGCGACGATGAAGACGGTGCGCGACATTATCGGCCTGCTGCAGGGCTGATCGCGACATCGGGTGCACTGGCACAAGGCCGGCGGCTTGCCGCCGGTCCGCCGCAGTGGCAGATTGCGCCGCAAGACACCGAGTAGATAGACATGGTCTCCAAACGCCTCAGCCGCGAAGCCGGCCATCGCAGGAAATTCCTGACGATCATCGACGACACGCCGGAATGCGAGCGTGCCGTCGCCTATGCCTCGAAACGGGCGCAGAGCACCAGCGGCACGCTGGTGCTGCTCTATGTCATCGTGCCGGACGACTTCCAGCATTGGCTGGGTGTCGAGAAGATCATGCGCGAGGAAGCCAACGCCACGGCGCGCGCCGCACTCGACAGCTATGCCAACAAGGTGCGCCAGAAGCTCGGCATCGAGCCCGAGATGGTGGTCCGCGAAGGCAAGCCGACGGAAGAGATTCACAAATTGATCGAGGAAGACCAGGACATCGCCATCCTGGTGCTGGCCGCCGGTGCGGGCAAGGAAGGCCCGGGACCGCTGGTCGGCGCCGTGGCCGGCAAGGGTGCCGCCTTCCCGATCCCGGTGACTGTCGTGCCGCAGAACCTTTCGGACGAGGAAATAGACAGCCTGGCCTGAGGTGTGCTGATTTTCAGGTGATGCCGGCCTGACCTGAAAATCTCAACACACCGTCGGGCGCGTCCCAGGGGCGCGCAAAAAACATTCCGCCAGCCAGCCATTCCGGCGATGCGTTTCGCTTGAATGTCCAGCCAATTGAGCCTATTTAGAATTGTTCCAAACTAGATGCCCAAACGGGCACGGAGACGGCCATGTTCATCCAGACCGAATCGACGCCAAACCCGGCGACGCTGAAATTCCTGCCCGGCAAGGAAGTGCTTGTGGAAGGCACCGCCGATTTCCGCGATGCCGACAGCGCCGCCGTCGCCTCGCCGCTGGCCGGCCGGCTGTTCGAAATTCCTGGCGTCACCGGCGTTTTCTTCGGCTATGACTTCATCACCGTGACCAAGGATGGCCCCGACTGGCAGCATTTGAAGCCGGCGATCCTCGGCGCCATCATGGAGCATTTCATGTCCGGCGCGCCCGTCATGGCCAAGGCCGGCCCGGCCGCCGAGACCAGCCAGACCGGTGAGTTCTACGACAAGGCCGACGAGGAGCTGGTCATCACCATCAAGGAGCTGCTCGACACGCGGGTGCGCCCGGCGGTCGCCCAGGATGGCGGCGACATCACCTTCCGCGGCTTCGAGAATGGCACGGTGTTCCTGCACATGAAGGGTGCCTGCGCCGGCTGCCCGTCATCGACGGCGACGCTGAAGCACGGCATCCAGAACCTTCTGCGCCATTTCGTGCCGGAAGTGCAGCAGGTCGAGCAGGTCTCCTGACGCCCGTTTTGACAATTCTACCCTGCTGACCGTCTGGTCCGATTTCTTCGCTTCCGGCGCATCGGTCAGAAGGAATTCCAAAATGATCTACGAACTTCGGGTTTACCGGGCTTTGCCGGGACGCTTGCCGGCGCTTCTTGATCGCTTCGACAAGATCACGCTCAAATTATGGGAAAAGCACGGTATCCGCCAAGCGGGTTTCTTTACCACGCTGATCGGAGCTTCGAACAACGAACTGACCTACATGCTGGCATGGGAATCGCTGGCCGAACGCGAAGAGCGTTGGACGGCGTTCGTGAAGGACCCTGCCTGGACGCAGGCGCGGGAAGATTCCGAGCGTGATGGCCAGATCACCGAGACAATCATCAACCAAATTTTGGTTCCCACCGCGTTCTCGGCGGTGTCCTGACCGCCGAGCAGGCGTCGCATCGCGCAAACAACAAAAAACCGGGCCGAATTGCCCGGTTTTCTGCTTGGGACGTCCGTTGTTGCCTAGACGGTCCGCGTACGAAAACTGCCTCTAGAGAACGATGACCTTGGCGCCGACCGAGGCGCGGTCATAGAGGTCGATGATATCCTGATTCATCAGCCGGATGCAGCCAGACGACATCGCCTTGCCGATCGAATTCCATTCCGGGCTGCCATGCAGGCGATAGCCTGAATCACCGCCCTTGTTGAACAGGTACATGGCGCGCGCGCCGAGCGGGTTCTTCAGGCCCGGCTCCATGCCGCCGGCAAACTTTTCCAATTCCGGCTGGCGCTGGATCATCTGCCTCGGCGGCGTCCAGGTCGGCCATTCGCGCTTGAGCGCAATGTGGGCGGTGCCATGCCACTCGAAGCCCTCGCGGCCGACGCCGATGCCGTAGCGAATGGCCCTTCCGTCGCCCTCGATGAAATAAAGGAACTTGTTCTGCGTATCGACGATGATCGTGCCCGGCTTTTCCGGGCTATCGTAGTTCACTTCCTGCCGATGGTACTTCATCGGCACTTTCTCGATCGGGATGCGCGGCAGCTGATAACCGGCGTCGGTGACCGCGCCGTAGTCGTTGGAGAATATCTGCGAGCCGATGGTGCTGCAACCGGCGATAGCAGTGGAGAGCGCCAGTGCGGCGATGATTGCAAACGACTTCATGCGCATCAGGTGATCCGGTGCCCCGCCCAAACTCGGCGGCACGAGTCGGCCGCTCTCTCATCATCATTCATGCTGGCATTTGCTTTGCTTGCCAAGCGCGCGATGCCTATATGCCTGCCTTGACGTACCGGTAAGCGTATCACTATGGCATTTTGGCAACAGGACTCACAGGATTGTGAAGCAAATTCAAGGGGCCTGCTCCATGGGTTCCTGGAAATCGAGGAGAACCGTCATGAATGTCGGTGACGCCGCCCACCGCTCCGGCCTGCCGGCCAAGACCATCCGTTACTATGAAGAGATCGGCCTGATCGCCCCGGCACGCGCCGCCAATGGCTACCGCGATTATTCCGGAGACGACATCCATCGGCTGGCCTTCCTGCGCCGCGCGCGCAATCTCGGCTTTTCCATCGACGATTGCCGCCAGCTGATGGCGCTTTACCAGGATCGCAGCCGCGCCAGCCAAAACGTGCGCGAAATCGCCGCCGCCCATGTCACGGCGATCGAGGAGAAAGTGCGCGAGTTGCAGTCGATGCGCTCGACGCTGCAGAAACTGATTCATGCCTGTCACGGCGACGAAAGGCCGGATTGTCCGATCCTTGATGACATGGCGGGCGCGGCATTGCCCAGCGACAAGGGCGCCTCTGCGCCTGCATAATGACCGTATGTCGACGACGCCCGAAGCCTGGTCGACTCCTGCCGGGAGGACATCCGCAATGGTCTCGATGACCGTCGAACTGCGCAATGTGGAGGACACGCGAGCCGCCATGGGCTGGGCCGGCGGCCACACGATCATCGTCGACCGGCCCGAAGGCAAGGCCGGCGGCATGGGCCTGGGCTTCAATGGCGGCCAGTTGCTTGCCCTGGCGATCGGCGGCTGCTTCTGCAACGATCTTCGCTACGTCGCCGAGGAAATGGGCGTAACGCTCGACAAGATCGCCGTGACCGTGACGCTGAACCTCGAAGGCAAGCCTTTGCTCGCGACCTCGTCAACCATGGCGGTTTCATGCACGACGCTGGACGGCTCCGACCCGGCGGAGATCATCACAAGGGCCGCGGCGATTTCCACGGTCAGCAACTCCCTGCGCCAGGGCGTGCCGGTGAGCATTGAAACGGCCGCAACGACGGCCGGCTTGTCGGAGGAATGATCCCCGGGAACAGGCGCATTGGCCGCGTGGATTGTCAGAGATCGCCAAAAAAGGCCCGCCGCCGGCACGGCAGAGCGATTGACCCAATTTTCTTCGGCATCTGGGCGCGTCAATCAGCCGCTCTATGTCTTCCCTTGTCGCAATGATCAACGATGGAGGTTGGCATGGATCGGCGATTGTTTCTGACTGGAATGCTTGGGCTGGCAGGGGCTGCGACCGTCGTCGCAATCGCGCGTCCTGCCACCGCCTTGGCCGGCATCCCGAATACGGGGCCCGGCATTCTCGACGAGCTCGACAAACCGTCCGACGATATTCTCGACCCGGATGGTCCCAGTGTCCAGGATGGCGTCGAGTTGGTGCGGCACCGCAGATGGCACCGCCGCCGTCGCCGACGCGGGTGGAGGCGGGTCTGCCGTCGCTATTGGCGCAATGGCTATTGGCGCCGCAGATGTTTCCGCAGATCCTTCTGGATCCACTTCTGACGAGACCAGCAACGCGAAGGTCCCGGCGCCCGCCGGGGCCTTCGCTATCGCTGCGGGGAATCCAATCGGCAAAAAAGGCCCGCCGCCCCTCGGCAGCGGGCAGGTCCTGGAGTGCCGGGGGATCAACCCGGCATGGGATCAACGAGCGGGGCACCGGTTGGTTGCAGGGATCGGCCCGGTAGCCTTCCTTTGGGTGGACCGCCACCGGGCCTGACCGGAGCGGGGTGTATTGGGGGAGCCCCGGCTGCTTCCAAAATATCACTTTTCTCTTATATTCGCTTTAGCTAATTTACATAAAGCCATGCATCACCCGCAGATGGGGTGCGCACTTCACGAAAGTGTCGAAGTGACGTCTCCCTGCTTATGCCATTCGGCATTCGCGGAACTAAAGCGGTTGCATCTGACTTTGGTTGGTGACGCGCAAAGATTTTTTCGCTGCTATCTTAAAGTTACCAAATGGAAATTGACCGGCGCAGCATATCAAGTCGATTTGCGCTGACGATCTCTTTGTTTTTCCAGGAACTGCTTGGCGTGCTCCGCCCAATCAGCCGTGGTGACTTTATGCTCCTGAACGGACTTTCTGAAAGCCTTGCGCAGAGCATCAAGGTCAAAGGCCCACAGTTGTTCACCATCAGTGCTGTTCAATTTTGTGCCGCCCGTCCCCATGAGAACGATGGTGTGCACCACAAGCTCAATCTTTCAAGGATCAATGCCTGACTTCTTTTGGGTATATCCGGGTATATCGAATATACAATCGCCTGCATAAAACAGGTTCAAACCGTGAACAGAATCTGGCATGGTGCCTGGCATGCCGATCATCTCGCCCATCCCCATCAACCCTCTCATCGACGGTCGCCAGTCCGAACGCGCCATGCTGGTGCGACGCGGTGTGCAGCGGCTGCTCATGGATATGGGCGCGCATGTCTTGCCCGAACTGTCGCTGGCCACCGGCCGCCGTGCCGACCTCGTCGCTTTGACCCGGCAGGGCGATATCTGGATCATCGAGATCAAATCCTCGATCGAGGATTTCAGGGTCGACCGCAAATGGCCCGACTACCGGCTGCATTCCGACCGCTTCTTCTTCGCCACCCATCCCGGCGTCCCCTCGGAGATCTTCCCGCAGGAATGCGGCTTCATCCTTTCCGACGGCTATGGCGCCGAGATCCTGCGCGATGCGCCCGAGCACCGCATGGCAGCGGCAACGCGCAAGGCGCTGATGCTGCGGATCGCGCGGGCCGGCGCTTCGCGGCTGCTGGCGGCGGAGCTTGCCGGCGTGTCGGTGCCGGCGCTGGAGGGTGAGAGCGAGTAGCGGCGTCCTTCACTCTATGACCGGCTCTCCTCTTCGCCGTCCTCCACGCCACCCCTAGCGGACGCCATGAGCAGCACGGCAGCGCCCAGGATGGCGGCGATGAAGGAGCCGGCGAGGATGCCGACCTTGACCGCGTCCTGCAGCGCCACGTCGCCGGCGAAGGCGAGCAGGCCGATGAACAGGCTCATGGTGAAGCCGATGCCGCACAGCAGCGATATGCCGATCATGTGCGTCCAGCCGGCATTGGCGGGCAGGTCGGCAAGACCGAGCCTGATGGCAAGTGCCGAGGAGCCGAACACGCCGACCAGCTTGCCGACAACCAGGCCGGCGGCGACACCCAGCGTCAACGGCTCGATCAGCGCGCCAAAGGTCAGGCCGGCGAGCGAAACGCCGGCATTGGCAAAGCCGAAGATCGGGATGACGACGAAAGCCACAATCTTGTGCAGGCCGTGCTCGAGCCGGTGCAGCGGCGAATGGTCCAGATCGTGACCGATCCCGGCGGAGCGCTCAAGCGGGATGGTCAGCGCCAGCGCCACGCCGGCAAGCGTTGCATGGACGCCAGATTTCAGCACCAGAACCCACAGGACGACGCCCAGAACGAGATAGGGCACAAGCGTCATCACCCGCATGCGGTTGAGCACGACAAGCGCGGCAATGATTGCGAAGGCGGCACCCAGATAAGCCAGCGACAAGCCGCTGGTGTAGAAGATGGCGATGATGATGACGGCACCGAGGTCGTCGATGATGGCCAATGCTGTGAGGAACACCTTCAGCGAAGCCGGCACGCGGCTGCCGAGCAGCGACAGCACGCCGAGCGCAAAAGCTATGTCGGTGGCGGTCGGGATCGCCCAGCCGGACAGGGCGGCCGCATTGTTGCGGTTGACGGCGACATAGACGAGTGCCGGAACCAGCATGCCGCCGGCGGCGGCGATGCCGGGCAGCACGCGCCGAGGCCAGGTGGAGAGCTGGCCGTCCAGCATCTCGCGCTTGATCTCCAGCCCGACGAGCAGGAAGAACACCGCCATCAGCCCGTCATTGACCCAGTGCGAGACGCTGAGCGGGCCGAGATAGGCGTGGAGCACGGAGAAATAGGTTTCGGCGAGCGGCGAGTTGGCGACGATCAACGCAAGTGCCGCC
>NZ_RZPW01000003.1:0-34668 GCF_003998455.1 Mesorhizobium sp. M7A.F.Ca.CA.001.08.2.1
TCCAACCCGTCGACGCTGCTCATCTCCTCCTTCGCCGTCAGCTATTTCCTGCAGAACCTCGTCATGCTCATCCATACCGGCCGGCCCAAATCGGTTGGCATCGGGCAGAGTCTCGCAAATGCGGTGGAAATCGGCGGCGTGCGCGTTCCGGGCGTGCAGCTCCTGACCATGGGCGTCACGGCCGGCCTGCTCGTCGCGCTGGTTCTCTTTCTCAAGAAGACACCGCTCGGCATCCAGATGCGGGCGGCGGCGGAAAACTTCCAGATGGCCCGTCTGCTCGGCATGCCGGCGAACCGGGTGATCGCACTCGCCTTTGCTATTTCGGGCCTGCTCAGCGGCGTGGTCTCCCTGCTGCTCACGATCCAGACCGGCACGCTCGACCTGCGCATGGGCCTGATGCCCGTCGTCTATGGCTTCTTCGCCACCGTCATCGGCGGCATGGGCTCGCTGCCTGGGGCCGCACTCGGCGGGTTCCTCGTGGGTGTCGCCAGCGTGCTCCTGCAAACCTACCTGCCGACCGATCTACGCCCCTTCCGCGATGCCGGTGTGTTCGCGCTGGTCATCCTGATCCTTCTCGTCCGCCCGCAAGGCCTCATCGTCACCAGCGCCGCGAAGGAACGTGTATAATGAAGATGCCATCTCTTGCCGCGATCGGCCGCTTCTGGTTTCCGGTGCTGGCGCTCGTCGTGCCGCTTGCGCTCATCGTCGTGGTCACCGGCCACTTCGGCGGTCTGTCCCTGCAGCGCACCGTCATCGAGATGCTGATCAGCATTGTCATCGTCGTCGGGCTTTACGTCTTCGTCGGCAATTCCGGCATCATTTCCTTCGGCCATGCCACGTTCATGGCGATCGCAGCCTATGCCTCGGCCTGGCAGACCTGCTGCGAGATGCTGAAGCCGATCACCATGTCCGGCCTGCCGCATTTCCTGCGCGACCAGAGCATTCCGCTGCTGCCGTCCGCCATCGTCTCGGTGCTGCTC
The DNA here is from genome assembly GCF_003998455.1 of Mesorhizobium sp. M7A.F.Ca.CA.001.08.2.1. NCBI lineage: Bacteria > Pseudomonadati > Pseudomonadota > Alphaproteobacteria > Hyphomicrobiales > Phyllobacteriaceae > Mesorhizobium > Mesorhizobium sp. M7A.F.Ca.CA.001.08.2.1. The sequence continues at coordinate 981 of NZ_RZPW01000003.1, forward strand.
GCCGGCGCCGCCGCTTTCCTCACCGGCCTCGTCATCATGCGGCTCACGGGCCTTGCGGCGTCGATCTCCACGCTTGCGGTGCTCTTCATCCTGAACGTGGTCTATTCCAACTGGGACAGCGTCACGATGGGCTCTGCGTCGATCGTCGGCCTGCCGACCTATGTGACGGCCTGGCTAGCGCTTATCTGCGCCGTTCTCGCGATCGTCGTCGCCTATCTCTACCAGATTTCCGCCTTCGGCCTTGCGATCCGGGCGACGCGCGAAGACGAGGTCGCGGCCGCCGCGTCGGGCATCTCGCTCTACTGGTCGCGGCTCATTGCCTTCACGCTCTCGGGTTTCCTGGTCGGCCTCGGCGGCGTGTTGCAGGCGCACTACCTCGGCACCGTGTCGATCAACAACTTCTTCCTCAGCTTCACCTTTCTCGCGCTCGCCATGCTCATCGTCGGCGGCATGGGCAGCCTTGCCGGCGCGGTGGTCGGCGTCGTCGTCATCACGGCGATGGTCGATATCTTCCGTCGCCTCGAAGGCGGAATTTCGATCGGCGGCCAACAGTGGTCGCTGCCGGCGGGCACGCAGGAACTTATCATCGCGGGCTTTATGCTGTTGATACTGGTCTTCCGCAAAGACGGGATCATGGCAGGTCGAGAAATAGGCCTGCCGCAGCGGCTACAGCGCGATAAGGGGCTCATCAATGGCTAACAATCTCTTCAATACGGATGAACCGATCGGCATCATCGACCACCGGATGCTGTCCGACCAGGTTTCGACGTTACTCGTGCGTGAACTGATCTTCGGCCGGCTCCAGCCCGGCCAGCGCATCAACGAAGCGGAACTGGCCCGCCAGCTGGGGATCAGCCGCAATCCCATCCGCGAGGCGATCCGCCGGTTGGAGGAGCGCGGCCTGCTCGTCGCGGTTCCCCGCAAGGGCACCTTCGTTCGAACCTTCCTGCACAGCGATATCGATGAGATCTTCTCCTTCCGCATCGTCGTCGAACGTTTTGCGATGGAACAGGCGCTGCCGCAGATGACGGACGCCGACATCGACCGCATTGCCGGTTTCGTTGATGCCATGGTCGCGGCCGCCAATGCCAATGACGAGATCGCGCTGGTCGAAAACGACCTCGCCTTCCACCTCGAGATCTGCCGGCTCTCGAAGAATCGCCAGACGCTGCACGCCTTCACCAACATCCAGGCGGAAGTGCAGATGCTGATCACCATGGCGGAACGCCAGTTCGAGAGCCAGATGGCGGCGGCCGTCGATCACTGGCCGATCGTCGAGGCTCTGCGCACCCGCAATCCCCAAAAGGCGATGGATGCCATTCGCGATCACATCCGCGATTCCTGGCGTCACCTGCTTGAAGCTTACGACCGGGAAAAACCCCGCTCGTCTTGATCCTATCCATGAGAAATGAGGACATAATGCCTGACAGGAAAATCATCGGCATCGACATCGGGGGAACGTTTACCGACTTCGTTTCCTACGACGCGGCGACCGGCACCATCGAAAACTGGAAGAACCTGACGACCCCCTCCGAACCGATCGAAGGCGTGCTCCAGGGGCTCGCACAGTTGGAGGATGTCGCAAGCGTCGACAAGATCCGTCTCGGCACGACGATCGCCACTAACGCGCTGCTGACGAGGCGCGGCGCAAAGGTCGCCTATGTCACGACCACCGGCTTTCGCGATGTCCCCTTCATCCAGCGCGGCGACCGCCGCAGTCACTACGACATCACCTGGATCAAGACCAAGCCGTTGATGAAGCGCGCTGACACCTATGAGATCGGCGGGCGTTTCAGCGCCAAGGGCGAGCTTGTCACGGCGCTCGATGAGGCGGCCGTGCGCGAGGTCGCCGCTACGATCAAGGCCGACGGCACGATCGAGGCGATCGCCGTCTGCACGCTGTTTTCCTATATCGACCCGAGCCACGAGCAGCGCATCCGCGACATCCTCGCGGAAGAACTGCCCGGCATGCCGATCTCGATTTCCTACGACGTGCTGCCGAAGTGGAAGGAATACGACCGCGCCTCCACCACGATTGCCGACGCGTATCTGAAGCCCATCGTCTCCGACAATTTTCACCGCATGCAGAAGCGCCTCGATAGCATCGGCATCGGCGACAGGATCGGCGTGATCAAGTCGAACGGCGGTGAATCGACGCTGAAGGGTGCCGCCGAAGCGCCGGTGCAGATGACGCTCTCCGGCCCGACCGGTGCGGTCGTCGCCACCCGTGTTCTCTCAGAACTCACCGGCATCAAGAACCTCGTTACCTTCGACATGGGTGGAACCTCGACCGATTGCTCGACCGTCGTGGACGGCATGGAGCATGTAACGACGAGCTTCGAGATCGAATGGGGCCTGCCGATCCAGATTCCGATGATCGACATCCACACGATCGGCGCCGGCGGCGGCTCCATCGCCTGGATCGACAAGGGCGGCATGTTGCGCATGGGCCCGCAATCGGCCGGTGCGGCGCCGGGGCCTGCCTGCTACGGCCGTGGCGGAGAGAATGCCACGGTGACGGACGCCAATGTCGTGCTCGGACGCATCAACCCCGACTACTTCCTCGGCGGCAAGATGAAGCTCGACGCCGAGGCGGCGCATCGCGCTGTCAAGACGATCGCCGACCAGCTCGGCCTCGAGGTCGACGCGGCTGCCTTCGCCATGGTGCAGATCGCCAACAACAACATGCTGGGCGCGCTGCGTGCCGTTCTCCTCCAGCGCGGCCTCGATCCGCGTGACTTCTCGCTCGTCGCCTCGGGCGGGGCGGGGCCGGTGCATATCTGCGACCTGATGGATATTTCCGGCATTCCGCAGGGCATCGTGCCCAACTATCCCGGCCAGTTTTCCGCCTTCGGCTTCATCATGACCGATGCGCGCGTCGACCGCCATCGAACGGTACAGCAGATCTCGAAATACTTCGATGGTGCCCGCGCCACCGTGGCAATGACGGAACTGGTGGATGGCGCCATTGCCGAGCTGGTCTCCCAGGGCTACCAGCAGAAGGTGGAGGTCTACCGGTCCATCGAGGCCCGCTACTTCGGCCAGAACCACGAGCTGGAACTGAGCTTCCCAGCCAACAACTTCACCGAGGAGACCATAGCGAGCCTCTGGGAACGCTTCCACGAGGAGCACCAGAACCGCTTCGGCTTCTCCATCCCCGGTGAGACCATCGAGACGGTCAATCTCAAGGTCGTCGCCGTTGCCGTTTCCGAAAAGCCGAAGATGCGGGAACTCGAAAAGGGCGAAGGCACGCCGGCGTCCTCCGGCAGCCGCAAGGTACGCTTCGAGGACGGCTGGCACGAGGTAAAGACCTACGACCGCGGCACGTTCAAGCAGGAGCAGACCGTCGCCGGTCCCGCCATTGTGGAGGAAAGCGCCTCCGTCACCATTTTGCAGCCGAAACAGACGCTCCGCGTCGACCGGCTCGGCAATCTGATCATTTCGGCCTGAGGAGTACCATCATGGACTTCGTTACGATGAACATTCTGGAATCCAGCATGGTCTCTCTCTGCAAGGAGATGGGGATCGTGTTGATGAAGACGTCCTATTCGACGATCTTCAACGAGGCGCTCGACTTTACCTGCGGGCTTGCCGACATGAACGGCGACATGATCGCCGTCGCCGACTATTGCCCGGCGCAGATCGGCGGCATGCCGCTGCTGGTCAAATCCTGCCTCAAGGAAATCCCGATCGACGAGATCGAGGAGGGCGACGTCATCCTGCACAACGACCCCTATCGCGGGGGCCTGCACACGCCGGAGCATACCTTCTTCAAGCCGATCTTCGTCGACGGCGAGATCATGGGCTTTGCCGTCGCCATCGGCCATATCGCCGAAGTCGGCGGCATGGCGCCCGGCGGCTTCTGTGGCGAGGCGACGGAGATCTTCCAGGAAGGCCTTCGCATCCCGCCGGTCAAGATCAAGAAGCGCGGCAAGGACAATATCGAGGTCTGGAAGCTGCTTCTCGCCAATGTGCGGACGCCGCGCGTCAACTATGGCGATCTGCGCGCCCTCATCGCCGCCGTCGACCTCGGCGAAAAGCAGATGGCGCAGATCTACCAGAAGTACGGCAAGGAGAAGATCAAGGAGACGGTCAACGACCTGTTGCTCTATTCGGAGCGCCGCATGCGCGCCGAACTGGAAGCGATCCCGGACGGCATCTATGCCTTCTCCGACACGATCGAGAGCGACGGTATCGACGCCGACCGCACCTACACAGTCGCCGTCGAGGTGCATAAGCGCGGCGGCGAGATCATCGTCGACTATCACGGTTCCTCGCCGCAGGCCTCCGGCCCGATCAACGCCACGCTCGGCGTTGCCACATCGGCGGCCTACAACGCCGTGCTGCACATGACCGACCCGACGATACCGCGCAATTCCGGCTGCTTCCGGCCGATCCGCGTCATGGCGCCGCCCGGCACCATCGTCAACGTGGACTTCCCCGCGCCGGAAGTCGGCGGCAATACCGAAACCCATCCACGCATCGTCGGCACGATCCTCGGCGCCATGGCTCCGGCGATCCCGAACCGGGTGATGGCGGCGGAGGGTGCCACCCATTGCAACTTCGTCTTCGGCGGCGTCGATGCCGACACAGGCGAGTATTTCGCCTGCTACGACCTCGAAGCGGTCGGCTGGGGCGGCCGCGCCTTTGCCGATGGCAATGACGGCGTCGACTCGATCAACGGCAATTGCCGCATCACGCCGGTCGAAGTCTACGAGACGCGCTTCCCCTGGCGCATCGAAAGCCTCGCCTTCAACGTCGATGCCGGCGGTGCCGGTGAATATCGCGGCGGGGTCGGCTACTCCAAGCAGATGCTGTGCCTCAACGACGAGATCATCTGCTCGCAGATGACCGACCGTCACCTTTTGGCCCCCTGGGGCCTGAATGGGGGCACGGAAGGCGGTCTCGGTGCGACGCTGGTCATGAAGTCCGGGCGAAGCGACTGGCAGACGATACGCGAGGCCTATGGCAAGGCCTCGACCAGCCGCTACTCCAACGTCTCCATTCGCCGCGGCGATCGTGTGCGGCTCGTCACCCCTGGCGGCGGCGGCTACGGCGAGCCCGCAAAGCGCGATCCGGCGGCTGTCGCGGAGGATGTCCGCGAGGGCTATGTCTCGAAGGCGGCCGCCCACAAACACTACGGCTATCAGGAGGCCTGAGACCATGAAGTTTTCGCTGAACGGACTTTACATCGAAAGCTACACGAAATGCGCCAATTGCGGCGTGCTGATCTACGAGGCCTCTGCCGAGGATTCCGCCCGCAGGAAGACGCATGACGGGAGCATCTATTGCTCTCAGGAATGCGTCGACTGGAAGATCGAGCGGGACGCCCGCCGCGCCAAGGCTGCAGTCTAGGCATTGATGCGCCGGCCCCGTCCGTCAGGGATGGGGCCGACCACTTCAAGCGCCGCGATAAGCGCCGCGCCATAACAAACTGTCCAAGGAGATACCCATGTCCACCAACGCTGCCTTCACGGCTCGGCGCGCTGCCGCCATTCCGGCTGGCCTGTCGAAACATCTCGACGTCTATATCGAGAAGGCGGAGAACGCCGAACTGTGGGACGTCGAAGGCAAGCGCTACATCGATTTTGCCGCCGGCATCGCCGTCAACAACACCGGCCATCGCCATCCGAAGGTGGTCGAGCGCGTGCGCAACCAGCTCGACAAGGTCACGCACACCTCGTTCCAGACCACGCCCTATGTCGACTATGTCACGGTCTGCGAGAAGCTGAACGAGCTGGTGCCGGGTGACTTCCCGAAAAAGACCTTTCTCGTCTCCACCGGCGCCGAGGCCGTGGAGAACGCCGCAAAGATTGCCCGCGCCGCAACCGGTCGCTCGGCCTTCGTCGCCTTCTCCGGTGCTTTCCATGGCCGCACGCTGATGGCGATGACGCTGACCGGCAAGACCAATCCTTACAAGGCCGGCTTCGGTCCGCTGGTGCCGGATGTCTTCCACCTGCCGTTCCCGATACCCTACCACGGCATTTCCGAGCAGGAATCCCTGACCGCGCTCGACCGCTTCTTCCGCTCCGAGGTGGATCCGACGCGCGTCGCCGGCATCTTCGTCGAACCGGTGCAGGGCGAGGGCGGTTTCTACCCGGCGCCCGTCACCTTCCTGCGCACGCTGCGCGAGATCTGCGACAGGCATGGCATCCTGCTGATCGCCGACGAGATCCAGACGGGCTTCGCCCGCACCGGAAAATTGTTCGCGATGGAACATGCCGGCGTCGCCGCCGATATCGTCGTCATGGCCAAGGGCCTTGGCGGCGGCTTCCCGATCGCCGCCGTCACCGGCCGCGCCGATGTCATGGACAAGATCCCGATGGGTGGCGTCGGCTCCACCTTTGCCGGCAATCCTCTGTCCTGCGCGGCATCGATCGCGGTGCTGGAGATCATCGAGGAAGAGAAGCTGATCGACCGCGCCAACGAGGTCGGGCGCCGGCTGAAGGCGGTCTTCGAGGGCTGGCAAGAGGGCAACGAGTTTTCCTGCATCGGCGAGGTGCGCGGCCTTGGCGCCATGGTGGCGATCGAATTCGTGCATGACCGCGAGACGCGCCAGCCTTGGCCGGAACTGGTGAAAGCCATCACGCACACCGCCGCCGAAAAGGGCCTGCTGCTGCTCTCCTGCGGCGTGCATGGCAATGTCGTGCGCGTGCTGACGCCGCTGACCATACCCTTCGATCATCTCGACGAAGGTATTGCCATCCTCAAGGACAGCCTGCGGGCGGCGCTGGAAAAGGTGGAGAGCGGACAATGACGCCCGCATTGCTTCACGACCAAGCCTTCATCGATGGCGCCTGGGCCAGCGCGGACTCGGGCGCGACCTTCGAGGTCCGCAATCCGGCGACGGGCGCGGTTCTCGCCCGTGTCGCCGATCTTGCAGCCGCCGACGTCGAGCGCGCGATCCTTGCGGCCGAGCGCGCGCACATGGACTGGCGCCAGCGCCCGGCCAAGGAACGGGCCAAGCTGCTACGCGCCTGGTTCGACCTGATCACCGCCCATACGGAAGACCTTGCCTGGCTGATCACGGCCGAGCAGGGCAAGCCGCTCTACGAGGCCCGCGGCGAGGTTGCGTTCGGAGCGTCCTTCGTTGACTGGTTTTCCGAGGAGGCCAAGCGCGTCTACGGCGACGTCATCCCATCCGCTGGCCGCGACCGGCGCTTCCTGGTGCTGAAACAGCCGATCGGCGTCTGCGCCGCCATCACACCCTGGAACTTTCCTCTGGCGATGATCACCCGCAAGGCGGCGGCAGCGCTCGCCGCCGGCTGCACCATGGTCGTCAAGCCCTCCGAGGAAACGCCGCTGACGGCGCTCGCTATAGGCGAGCTTGCCAGGCAGGCCGGCATTCCGGCCGGCGTGCTCAACATCGTGCCGTCGAAGGATGCCGCCGGTATCGGGTGCCTGCTCTGCGAGCATCCGGTGATCCGAAAACTCTCCTTCACCGGCTCGACAGTCGTCGGCAAGCTCCTGATGCGGCAGTGCGCCGATACGCTCAAAAAACTGTCGCTGGAACTCGGCGGCAATGCGCCGTTCATCGTCTTCGACGACGCCGACCTCGATCTCGCCGTCGCCGGTGCCATCGCCTCGAAATTCCGCAATTCCGGCCAGACCTGCGTCTGCACCAACCGCATCTATGTGCAGGACGGCATCCACGACGCCTTCGTGGCAAAGCTGACCGAGCAGGTTGCCAGCATGAAAGTCGGCGACGGCGCTGCGCCGGAGGTGGTGCAGGGTCCGCTCATCAACGCGAAAGCCGTGGCGAAAGTGGCAGAGCTTGTCGGCGACGCCGTTGATCGCGGCGCGCGCATCGAGACTGGCGGCAAGCCGCATGCGCTCGGCGGCACCTGGTTCGAGCCGACCGTGCTGAGCGGAATGCTGGCGCCGATGCGGCTGGCGCAGGAAGAAGCCTTCGGTCCAATCGCCCCGGTCTTTCGCTTCAAGGACGAAGCGGAAGTCATCCACCTCGCCAACGACACGCGCTACGGCCTGATGGCCTATTTCTACGCCCGTGACGTCAACCGCATCTGGCACGTCCTGGAAGAATTGCAGTTCGGCATGGTCGGCATCAACGAAGGCCTGATCTCCACCGAGCTTGCCCCCTTTGGAGGCGTCAAGGAAAGCGGCTTCGGCCGCGAAGGCTCCAAGTACGGCATCGATGAATATGTGGAGCTGAAATATGCCTGCTTCGGCGGGCTGAAGGTGGGATGAGGCATGACGACCATCTCGCGAGACAGGAGCAGGCCTTGAAAGGGACTGAGATGGGCCGGCCGCCGCGAACAAAGTAGGCTCGGCATCGCCGGTGCTATCCGAGATCAGGGACGTCGTATTCGCCACGGTTTCTCGGGGCACGGCTTGCACAGTCGCCAGCCTTTGGCCGGCGATTTCAGAACTCATTGTCCAGAGGGGCTTCCGAACCGCGATCTGTCGCCGTCGTTCTCGGCAAGCAGTAGCTGACGATCAATCTCCTCGCGTGGTATCGACATTTCACGGCGGCCGGATATCGCTGCCCCGATATCGCTGCCAAGTGCGTAGACCGGACGCCGCCGCGGAATACCAGGAAGGATAGTGCTCTTTGACAATCTTCCCCTTCACCGAAGCCACCCCGATCCAGTTCCAGCAGCCCCTGCCGAAGGGCTCGGATGTGGTGATCATCGGCGGCGGGGTCATTGGCGTGACCACGGCACTGTTCCTGGCGCGGCGGAACGTCTCGGTGACGCTGCTGGAAAAGGGACGCATCGCCGCCGAGCAATCCTCGCGCAACTGGGGCTGGATCCGGCAGCAGGGCCGCGATGCCGACGAACTGCCGATCGTCATCGAAGCGCAGCGCCTCTGGCGGCAACTGGCACAGGAATGTGGCGAGGACATAGGACTGAAGCAGACGGGCGTTACCTATCTTGCGCGAACAGACAAGGAGATGGCCGGCTTCGCGAAATTCCTGAAGATCGCCCAGGCTCATGGCGTCGACACGCGTCTCCTCGACCAGGGTGAGCTGGCAAGCCTGATCCCGGCCATGTCGCGACTGTTCAAAGGCGCAATGATCACTCCATCGGACATGCGGGCAGAACCTTGGGTCGCCGTGCCCGCGCTTGCTCGCCTGGCGGCCCGCGAAGGCGCGACGATCATCGAGAATTGCGCGGCACGTATGCTCGACATCTCCGCGGGACGCATCAGTGGCGTCTGGACCGAGAAAGGGCTCATCGCGGCCTCGAGCGTCCTCGTCGCCAGCGGCGCGTGGACGTCGCTGTTCCTGCGCGCCCACGGCATCTCGATTCCGCAGCTCAGCGTCAGGGCGACTGTCGCTGCGACAGCGCCGATGGCGGAAATCCACGCCGGTGCCGCCGCGGACGAACGCATCGCTTTCCGGCGCAGGCAGGATGGCGGGTACACGCTCGCATCGGGAGGCAGCAGCCAACTCTACATAGGGCCGGACGCATTTCGCCATGCAGGCAAATATGTCAGCGCCCTGATGGCCAATCCGTTCGGCACACGCTACCTGCCGGCCGCGCCGCGAGGCTACCCGGACGGCTGGTCGACCCCGCGCAGCTGGAACGCGGATGAAGAAAGCCCTTTCGAACGGATGCGCGTCCTCAATCCGGCTCCCGAGACGTCGGCGCTCCGCGCCATCGACGGCGGGTTCAGGGAGCTTTTCCCTCAGTTCACGACCGTACCGCTCAAGGCGAGCTGGGCGGGCATGATCGATGCGATGCCTGATGTCGTGCCCATCGTCGATCGCGCCGCTGCGTTCCCAGGCCTCGTTGTCGCGACCGGGATGAGCGGCCACGGCTTCGGCATAGGACCCGGAATGGGCCGCATCCTGTCCGATTTGATCCAGGGCAACGAGACCGGGCACAATCTCCACAGGTTCCGTCAATCCCGTTTCAGCGACGGCAGCCCGATCCGATTGGGACCATCGCTGTAAGTATTTCTGCCGCCCGCCAGCCCATCCGCTCTGGCCTTGAAGAACCGGACGAGGGCTCAGGTGCCGCATGCCCGGGCGTAGATCTCGATGCTTCGCTGGACGTGATCGATCGCGATCTCCTCGACGTCGCAGCCGCGGGCGGCCCAAGCGAGCGCCGAAGGCAGGTGCTGGAGAAACAGCGTCACCGGCACCTTGCGGCCCTTCAACGCGTCGAAGAGCCGGTCGCAGGCGGCACGGGCTTGCGGGGTCGCCCAATAATATCGGATGCGATCGGAATAGGAGTAGTGGCGCAGCGTCCGCTTGTCGGCATCGCTGCCATGATAGTGGCTTGCCCAGTTCTTGGGCGCGGCTTGCATCAGCTCTTCCATGGCCTGATAAAGCGGCCGCTGGCCATAGAAAGGCACCAGATCGGAAGCGATCAGGTCGAGCGCGTACAGCGCCTCGCGCAGTTTGAAGGTCAGCTCGGGGCCGACCTTGAGGATGGCGAAGCCATCTTCGACGAGTTCACGCAGCGGCCTCTCGCCCTGATAGTCCGTCGAATGCGCTTCGAAAATGAGCGACGGCAATGTGTTCAGAGTTGCCGCCAGATCGCTGGCCTTGGTCCGATCGTAAAAAATCACATTCTGGTTGCCGAACTCCACGCCCGGCTGCACGACAAGCCCGATGACGCGGGAAAACGCGCTTTCAAGCCCGGCGGCCTGGAATGCTTTGGCGTGAATGGCATGTGTCTGGCGAGCCGCCTCCGGACTGGTCGGGGTGATCGCATCCAAAGCGTGATCGGCGCCACCGGGAGGCGGCACCTCCGTCCCGATGATGTAGACCGGGCTTGCCCCGCCGCTCTGCGCGGCCGCCTGTTCCGCGACGCCCGCCATTCTGGCTGCGCGCTCGGCCACCGTATGGTCGTCTAGCGTCGCCGGTTCACCCGCGCAGCCCATCGATGCATCGAGATGGATCTTGCGGAAGCCGGCGCGGACATAAGCATCGACCATTGTCCCGGCCTGCGCCATCGCCTCCTCGGCGGGCCGGTCTTTCCAGGGATTGGGACCGAGATGATCCCCGCCAAGCACGATCAGCTCTGTCGGGCACTGCTCGACTGCCGCGAGCGCTTTCACCATCGCCGCGAAATCGGACGGCGTCATGCCCGTATAACCGCCCAGATGATTGACCTGGTTGCACGTCGCTTCGATCAGGACGGTGGTGCCGGTTTCCCGGCCGTGGCGCAGTGCAGCTTTGAGCACCAGGGGGTGCGCCGAGCACACCGAGGTTACCCCGATTTTCTTTCCTTCCCTGTGCAGGCCCGGCACATCTTCGATCGCCACACGCATCAGCTTCTTCTCGCCGTTCTTGCCATGAAATCTTCCAGTTCGGCCCGCGTGCCGGCTCCCTCCATGGGGCCGAGGCGTGTGACGTTGCGCGCCCCTGCCGCATTGGCGAATTCGAGCGAAGTCCGCAGCGGCATCCCCAACCGCCGGCATGCGACATAGGCTCCGCCGAAACAGTCGCCGGCGCCGGTGGGGTCCGTTTCCTCGACGATGAGGCCGGGACAATCGGCACTGGCGCCCGTGCTTTGACGGGCTGACGCGCCATGTTCGCCACGCTTCACGGCGATCTCCTTGACCCCTCGTTTGAACAGCGCCTCGATTGCGCGTTCCTCGCCATCCATGCCGGCGGCCAGGAACAATTCATTGCCCGACGGCAGCAGCAGGTCCGCTTTGTCCACCAGGCTCGCGAATTTCTCCTCGGTCTGGCCGTGCGCCAGCAATTCCTTGCGCAGGTTCGGATCGAGCGACATGGTGCCGCCGCGTGCCTTGATCAGCGGGATCGCGCGTTCGGTGATTGCCCAGGCTGCGGGGCTTGCGAACACCGTTCCCATGACGTGGATATGCCCGCAACGTGCGATCAGCGCCTCGACGTGCGGGGTCCATTCCAGTCGAGCGGCGGCGGATTTGGCGATGTTGTAGACGAAATCGCGGCTTCCGTCCGTGCGGTAGCGGACAAAGGCGCTGCCCGTCGGATAATCCGCGGAAACAGCGATGGCGGAAGTGTCTACGCCGTCTCGCTTCAGGCGCTCCATGTTGACCGCGCCGAAATCGTCGTCGCCCACCACGCCCACCATCGCGGCCGCTCCGCCCATACGCGCGCATTGATCGATGAAGATGGCGGGCGCGCCGCTCGGAAAGGGACCAATGAGGTCGATCGGTTCCCGGAAGCCGGTGCCTGTCTGCCTCGCGACGATCTCTACCAGGATTTCTCCAATCGTCACGGTTGGCCCGAGCGAGTCCGGTGCAAGCGTTTGGGGGAGGTCGTTCATCAAGCGTCCAATCCTGGGTGTGGTGTCGTTTGCGGTTTCACGACGCCGAGGCGTCTGGACCGGAAACCGCGTCCTTGTTGAGCATCTGGTTGTCGAGCGACATGAAGCGTTGATGCATCATGCAAGCGGCTCCGAAGGCAGCTCCATAGATGGCGCTCTCGTTGAAAACGATCTCGGGGATAGGAAAGGTCGCGGCCTGGAGCTCGCGGATATGCGCGTCGACCCGTGCGGCGACCAATGGATACAATTCCGCGACGGACCCGCCCAGCACGATGCGGTTCGGGTCGATCAGCCGCGAGATCTGCACGACTGCAAATGCGAACAAGACAGCCCATTCTTCGGCGAGCTGCACCGCTTGAGGAACACGATCGCGGACGTCACGCAGGAACAAGTCCAAGTCGGCGTCCGGCCTGTACTGGCGATAGGATGACAGGATGCGGTCGCGCCCGAAGGCCTGCTCCAGATTCCGGTATGTCGGGTTCCGTGTCTTGAGGTGGCCGACTTCTCCGGCCAGGCCATTGCCGCCGCGGAACAACTTGCCGTCGATCACAATTCCGCCACCGACACCGTTCTCGATGACCATGAAGAAGGTGACGCCGCTCGCCGCTTCCGGCTGGCTGTATGTGATGCCGATGCCGAATGCGTTGCCGTCATTTTCCGCGGATACCGGGATCTCGGCCGGAAGAAGGCTGCGGGCAAGGCCTGTGAGATCGACATTGCGCCACCCCAGGATCGGTGCGACGTGGATGAAACCATCCTGGTTCATTTGTCCGGGCACCGCGATGCCGATGCCCTGACATCGCGCCAGGCTATCCTTCCGCATCTCGAGAAACACCTGTTCGATCGCCATGTGGACCGCGGCCTCCGGATCGCTGTCATGTCCTTCGAAGCGCGTCATGGCGCTGCGAACGATCTTGCCCGCGAGATCGATCTCGACGCATGTCATATGTTCGACACCGATCTCTATGCCGGCGAAGAAAACGGCTTCAGGCACGATTTCCACGAGGATACCCGGTCTTCCGGCCCTGGGCTGGCCCGCCGGATTCGCGACATCGTTCTCCGCGACTTCGCGAACGAGTCCGGCCTCGACCAACTCCAGGACGATATTGCCGGCGGACGAGCGGTTGACCCCCATATGCCTGGCGAGATCGGCCCGGCTCAAAGGGCCGAAGCGGTGGAGCGCGTTCAGCGTCGCTACCGAATTGCTCTGGCGGATCCTGCGAGGCGAGCTGCTGGCGAAGGTTACATGGTTCATGGCGGACTCCGCATGTTCGTTCCCAGCCTATACTTCACCCGAGCTTGTTTTTCCTCCGGCAACGCAAAGTCCTCAAAAGAATGAACCGCCTGATGTCGGAAGCAAGCAATTCCCGCTGCGCCGGACGCGAAGGAGAATGCCGCGAGCGAGCGGCATCCTCCTGTTGGAGCGTCAATTGCCGACAAGCACCTTGTCGACATTCTCGGAGGTCACCGCCAGCCACGGCACGTGGTAATGCTGGTCCTTGCCGTCGTTCCAGGCGAGCTTGCCGCCGTTTACGTCCCAGACAGCCGCGCGCGGCTTGTAGCTGTCGCCGACGATCTTGTGCAGCGCGAGGTCGATCGCCCCTTGCGCCTGTCCGTTGGCATCCTGGAGGATGGACATCGACTGTTCGCCACGCTTAACGGCTTCAAGCGCGTCCTTGATGCCGTCCACGCCGGCGACCGGAACCGTCTTGGGATCCAGGCCGTGGTTGCGGATGCCCTCGATGGCGCCGACGGCCATCTCGTCGTTTTCGGCCAGGACGCCCTGGATCGCATCGCCATGCGAGGTCAGGAAATTCTCCATCAGCGTGATGGCCTCGGCGCGTGACCAGTTGGCGGTGTTCTGCTCCAGGATGGTCACTCCGGGATTTTCCTTCAGCACCTTCTGGATCCCTTCAAGCCGCTGTACTTGGGCCGACTGGCCCAGCATCCCTTCCAGGATCACGACCTTGGCCTGTGGGCCGGCCTTGTCGATCACCGCCTTGGCCAGCATTTCGCCGGCCTCGACATCGTTGGAATTGATGTAGGCGTCGTAGAGTGCGGTGTTGGAAACCATCGTGTTGGAGCCGAACACCGGGATGCCGGCTGCCTTCGCGCGCTCGATCGGTTCATTGCCGGCGTCGATGTCGACCGGGATGAAGATGATCGCGTCATATTTTTCGGTGATGGCTGTGTCGAACAAGTTCGACTGCGTCAGCACGTCCTGGCGACCGTCGAGAACTGTCAGCGTGGCGGTACCGTCCGCAAGCGCGGGGTGCGCCTTGGCGGCATCGGCCCACAGAACATTGTACTCGGTGTTGAGGCTCTGGACGATCGCCGCGATTTTCAGCGTCTTGGCGTCGGCCGAACTCCCCCCGAACACCATGCCTGCAAGGGCAAGGCCGGCCGCTGCTCCCATCAGGAAGCGTCTTGTCGTTTTCATGTGCATTTCCTCCATGTTGCGTGCGGCCGCGCCGCTTGCGCCTGTTACTCTCTCCCGGCTCGGGAGCGGTCGATCAGCACCGCGAGGACGATGATCGAACCCTTGATGATCTGCTGGTAGTATGAGGACACCCCCATCAGATCGAGACCGTTGCTGATCATGCCGATGATCAGCACGCCCACCAGCGTGTAGCCGATGCGGCCGATACCTCCGGTGAGGCTTGTTCCGCCGATGACCACCGCCGCGATGGCATCCAGTTCGTAGCCGATGCCCGCCTGTGGCAGGGCGGACGTGGTGCGGGCCGTCAGCATGACACCCGCGAGACCGGCCAGCGCGCCCATGATGACGTAAACCGAAAAGATGATGCCGGTGGTGTTGATGCCGCTCGTCTTTGCGCTGCGCGGATTTCCGCCCACCGCATAGACCCGTCTTCCGTAAATGGAGTAGCGCAGGACGATCGCCGCGACAGCGAAGACGACGGCGAAAATGATCACCGGTACCGGTATGCCGAGCACGAGACCCTGGCCGAGCCAGCGGAATTCGAGGCTGAGATTGGGAATCGGGCGGCCGCCGCTGTAAAGCAGCGTCGCGCCGCGCGCCACGCTCAGCATTCCGAGCGTGGCGACGAAGGCCGGCACCTTGAAGTAGGCGATCAGCCCGCCATTGACGGCGCCGCAAAGCGCGCCCACGGCGACGCCGGCCGCGACTGCTAGGAGCGGATTGAACGCATCCGCGCCGGTGACCAGGCTGGCCGCCACGGCGCCGGCCAGTGCCAGGAGCGAACCGATGGAGAGATCGATGCCGGCCGTCAGGATCACGAAGGTCATGCCGACAGCCAGCACACCGTTCATGGAGACCTGCCGCAGAACGTTCAGCAGATTGTTGGTGGACAGGAAGTTCGGCGACGCCAGCGACAACACGACGAACAGGAGGATAAACGAGATGACGATGCCATAACGGGCGATGAACTTTCCCAGGCTCATGCCGCTCATGCTTTGACTGGCGGATACCATTGGATTCTTCTCCACGAAATGGATCGTCTGGCTAGGAAGCCAGATGAACGAGGGTTTCCTGGGTGGCCTCGGGTCCGGCGACCTCGCCTGCGATGCGGCCCCGGCGAAAAACGACGATGCGATCCGCATTGGCGAGGATTTCGGGCACCTCGGACGAGATCATCAGCACGGCGTTTCCCGCCTTCACGAAATTGCCGAGGAAGGCATAGATCTCGCGCTTGGCGCCTTCGTCGACGCCGCGTGTCGGCTCGTCGCAGATCAGGATCCTGGGGTTGGTATCGACACAGCGCGCAAGGACAACCTTCTGCTGGTTGCCGCCGCTCAGGGATTGGACGGGCAGGTCCGGCGACGCCGTCTTGATGGAGAAGCGCTTGATGTGCTCGACCACGCTCCTGGCTTCCGCCGATCCGTTCATGAAGCCCTTGCGCGCATAATGCGGCAGGTTGGCCACGGTGATGTTGTGGGCGACCGACGCGGTCAGCGACAGGCCCGTCTGCTTGCGGTCCTCCGTAACCAGCGAAATGCCGGCGCCGATGGAATCGGCGGGCGTCTTGAGATCGATGGGCTTGCCCTCGATCAGCACCTGGCCGGAATCCCGCGGCTCGTTTCCGTAGAGCGCATTCACGAACTCGCTGCGACCGGAGCCGAGAAGCCCGTATATGCCGACGATCTCTCCCGCATGAACGGTCATGTCGATGTCGGCGAACTTTCCCTTCGATGCAAAGCCGCGGGCTTCGAGCAAGGGTTTCTGCGGGCCGGTATCCTTCGGTTCGCGATGATGGTCCAACAGGTCGCGGCCGACGATCGACCGGATCAGGCCCTTGCGGTCGATTTCGGAAATCGATCCGCCGCCTACGAAACGGCCGTCGCGGAAGACCGTATAATCGTCGGCGATCTCGAAGATCTCGGTCAGGCGGTGCGAGACATAAATGATGCCTACGCCCTCCGCGGTCAGAGTGCGGATCGCGTCGAACAGCATCTGCGCCTCGCGCTCGCCAATGGCCGAGGTAGGCTCGTCCATGATCAGGATGTCGCTGCGGCGGCTGATTGCCTTGGTGATCTCGACGAGTTGGGCCTGCGCGATCGAAAGATCGCGCAGCCGCGCACCAGCGGGGATGTTGAATTTCAACCGCGCCAGGATCGCCTCCGCGTCGCTCAGCATGCACTTGTCGTCGACGAAGAAGCGGCCGCGCCGCTGTTCGCGGCCGAGATAGAGGTTCTCGGCGACGGTCATGTCCAGGAAGGGGCTAAGCTCCTGGGTGATGATGGCGATACCGGCATCGAGCGCCTCGGCGGGGGAGGAGAAATTCACCTCCCGGCCTTTCACCGTGACGGATCCGGCGTCGCGCCGCAGCATCCCCATCAACACGCCGAGGAAGGTCGACTTGCCGGCACCGTTGCCACCGCACAAGGCATTGACCGTCCCGGCGCGCAACCGAATCCGCCCGTCGACCAGGGCGGGAACGCCTGCAAAGCTCTTCGCGACATTTTCGGCGCTGAGGAGAAGCGGCGCGGTGGCGCCGTTCTCGTTGGTGATAGCTTCGTTCTGCGTCATCTTCCCGTCCTCCTCGGGATGAGATGGCGCGGGCGCTTGTCGGCCCGCAGCCCTTTCGTCTTCAGGCAGCCTTGTTGATCTCGGCCCGGCGCACGGCTTCTTCCCAACGGCTTTCGATGAAAGCCTTGGCATGCGCGGCGAGCGGATTGTTGTCGGTCCAGGTGTCGCGCCAGATGCCGCACACACGCGACAGGGCTTCATCGACGATGGCGCTGGAGAAGCTCTCGAAGGTGACGTCGCGATTGTGGAAGCCAATGTCCACCAGCGCGGAAAAGATGCTCGCGAAATCGATCGTACCGGTGCCGAGATAGCCGCGGTAGTTCTCGTTGAAGTGGAAATAACCGAGCTTGTCCCCAGCCAGACGGATCGCCTCGGCCTGGCTCGCCTCCTCGATGTTCATGTGGAACGTGTCGAGATGCAGGAAGACGTCGTCGCGGCCGGTGTCCTTGATGAACTTCAGGCCTTGCGCGGTCGTGTTCAAGAGGTTGGACTCGAAGCGGTTCACCACTTCCAGAACGATCTGCACGCCGCTATCCCTGGCCACCTCGGCGGTCGCGGCGATGGCGTCGGCGCTGTTCATCCAGCCGGTTCGCGTGGGCAGCCCGTCATACTTGCCGTGCATCGAATAGAGAATGCCGCCCAATCGGATGCCGCCGATGTCGCGGACCGCCTTGACCGCGTCGGACAAGAGCGCCTTTCCCTTGGTGACCACGGCCTTGTCCTCGCTCGAGACGTCCGCATCCGCCGACAGGCCCATGGTGACCACGATCTCGATGTCCAGTTCCTTGGCTTGCTTCGCCAGGCGGTCGAGGTCGAATTTCTCGGGCCGGAGATAAGCGAACTCGATCAACCGATAACCATGCTCCGCCGACTTGGCGAGCGCCATTTCCAGGCCCTCCTGGGTCAGGCCGTTTGTCCAGACAAATGAATGGATACCAAGACGCCGCATTCAGATCCTCCGATAATCAGGTTTGCATGTTAAAGATACAAACTTGATCCTGAATGCCTAAAATTCAGCTTCGGCGCAAGAGGAATTCTGGCATTGGTCGGCGCGAGCCAATCATGCCGGATTAAAAAAATGCTGGAAAACAAATGGTTGAGAGGCATCATGGAGATGCGAGAAAATTTTCTCTGACCTATGCGAGAAACGGGATATGCAGCTTTTGACAACAAATATCCCGTCACTTGCGCAGACCGAGCGGCATGGACCGCTCGCTCGGCGAGACGCAAGGCGAATGCGGAACGAGCGGAACCCGGTCCAACCTTCGTCAGTTCCTGCCAAGGCATTCGCTTGGGACCAGCCGGCGGACGCCCGATCCTCCGGCTTGCCCAAGCGCGCACCCGGACGCGGCGACGCGCAAACCCTCAGCCGGGAAACAGGTCCAGGATCGACGACAGACGGTTGGCACTGAGATCGATGTCGCTGAGCGGGCCGCCGCTGGGGAGATAGCCAACCACGAACAGACCGGCGGCCCGTGCGGCCTTGGTGCCGGTGCGGCTGTCTTCCACAGCGACGACGGATCCCGGAGCTATGGCGAGCTGCCGGCAGGCCTCGCGATAGGGCGTTGGGTCGGGTTTGCCGACCGAAACGTCGTCGAGGCTGATTGTGAGCCTCATATGGTCGAGCACGCCGAGCGCATCGAGATTGGCATTGACGACTTGCCGGCCGGAATTTGACACGCAGACCTGCGGGACGCCGCGGTCAGCCAGGGTCCGGATCGTCTCGACCGCCTCGGGGATCGGGATGGCGTCCGCCCGGTTGGCGACGTAGTGGGCATTGATGGCGGCGAGCCACTCCGCCTGGTCAAGCCCGACTGGGAGGCGCGGACGCAGCATTGTCCAGACGTCGCCCATATGGATGCCGCGAAAGGCCTGGTCGGGCAGGTCGTCAAGATCGACGTTCCAGTTGCGGCAGCCGGCGAGGAGAGATTGATGATGCAACGGCTCGCTGTCGATCAGCGTTCCGTCGATGTCCCAGGCGACGGCGCGATACATCACGATGGCGATCCAGCTTTGGTCGCGCCAGGAGCCGATAGGCGTGTATAGAGATCGCGATAGCGGCGGTAACCGTCGCGGTAGATGTCGGCCTTGCGCGGGTCGGGATCGAGCCGGTCGGCGAAGCTGACGAAACCGGAAACGCCCGACCAGTCGTCGGTCAGGCCGGTGCCGATCGCCGCCGTCCAGGCAGCGCCGATGCAGGAGCCGGGGTGCCCGGTCAGGCGTTGGACCGGCTTTTGCAAGACATCCGCGACAATCTGCATCCAGACCTTGCTGCTTGAGCCGCCGTCGGAGGCGAGATAGCGCTCGGTCCGATGGCCCATGTCGTTGAGCACCTCGACATGATGCGCGATGGCAAAGGCATAGGCCTCGAGCAAAGCGCGCCAGACATGGCCGATATCGTGCGAAAGCGTCAGGCCGTCGATCACGCCGCGGGCCGCTGGATCATGGATCGGCGTCTTCTCGCCAAGGAAATAGGGCAGGATGATGAGGCCGTCGGCACCGGCGGGACGCTCTGCCGCCAGTGCATCGAGCCGCTGGTGTACGGAAATACCCTCGGCCTGTGCCGCGGCCATCTCGCCGCCGGCGAAATTGCGTACGAACCAGTTGAGGGCGGAGCCGCCTGTCGACATGCAGCCATTGGGCATGAACAGGCTCGGCACCAGGTGATAATCGAGATACATGCGCGGATCGGGCTTGATCTGATCGGTAGCGATCAGGATATCGACCGAGCCGCCGAATTTCAGGAGGACATCGCCCGGCTTGGCGACGCCGGCGCCAAGCGCGGAGGCGATCATGTCGGCTGCACCGCCGACGACCGGTGTCCCCGCCATCAGGCCGGTCTCATCGGCGGCCTTCGCCGAGACGGAACCGAGGATCTCATGCGAGGCGATCTTTCGTGGCACGGCCGAGCGCGGTATGTGCGCGAGCGCCACCAGATCGTCGTCGATCCGGTGCGTCGAAACATCGACGAAGCCGGCCTCCAGCGCCCAGTTCTGCTCGACCGCACGTTCGCCGGTGAGGCGCCAGTTGATATAATCGTAGGAGCCGAAAACGGTGGCGATGCGGCTGAACACCTCCGGCTCGTGACGCTCAATCCAGCGCAGCTTTGCGGTGACGAGCTGTTGGTTGATGCCGTTGCCGGCCTTGGCGATGAAAGCCGTCTCATCGCATTCGGTCCGCAGTTCGGCCACTTCGGCGCCACAGCGGCCGTCGCTCTGCTGGATGCTCGGCCGCAGCACTTCGCCCTTCTCGTTCAGAAGAACGACCGCCGGCAGCATGCCGGTGGTGCCGACCGCCACGATTTCCTCGGCCTTGATGCCGCTGGTCCTGAGCAACTCCTGCACGATGCCGCGGACATTGGTCCACCATTGCGCGGGATCTTCCTCGGCCCAGCCCGCATGCTCGGAATGCAGCGTGACGGGGCGCGAGGCGAGGCCCAGCACCTGATCGGGAAGCCGGATCAGGATGCCGATCGTCGAGGTGGTGCCGATATCGAGACCGAGAACGAACGCCATGTCGAATCCATTGAAATGCTGGGAAGGGCAGGCGGGCGAAACCTGTC
This sequence comes from Mesorhizobium sp. M7A.F.Ca.CA.001.08.2.1, assembly GCF_003998455.1. Classification (NCBI taxonomy): domain Bacteria; kingdom Pseudomonadati; phylum Pseudomonadota; class Alphaproteobacteria; order Hyphomicrobiales; family Phyllobacteriaceae; genus Mesorhizobium; species Mesorhizobium sp. M7A.F.Ca.CA.001.08.2.1. Next base: position 21,781 of record NZ_RZPW01000003.1, read on the forward strand.
TGCCTCGTTGTGTCGCACTGCTCGATACCAGTCGATCATTCCGGACGCCGGCCTGCAACGATCGATATGATCACCGCGAGCCGGCGCGATGGCCGGCATCGCCGTGGAAGCCGTCCTCAGCGCAAAGTGGCGACAACATCCATGAAGCGCTTGACCCGATCGCCGTCGACGGCGTTCCAGGTATTGCCACCGATCTTGAAATGGGTCCCGATCACGACGCCGCTCGCCAGCGAAAGGACGTCGCGGACATTGTCGATGTTCACGCCGGTGTTGGCGAAGACCGGCACGTCCTTGATCGTCTCGCAGACGCTGCGCAGGTGGGACTGGTCGGCCGGCTGGCCGGTGATCGGACCGGAGACGAGGATCGCGTCTGCCATCGACGAGAACACCGCGCTCTTGGCACGCAATTCAATCGGGCGCTGGTCGAGCGAGTGTGCGAACTCGGCATTGATGTTGAAGAGAAGCTTCATGTCGTCGCGACCAAGATTGTGCCGCAGGCGCGAGGCGGCGGCGCAATCGGGCTCCCACAAGCCCATATCGGAAGCGAACAGGCCGGTGAAGATCTCGCGGACGAAACGGGCTCCGGTGGCAGCTCCGATCGCGACGCTGGCAGTCGGATCCCAGAGATAGTTGACGCCAAACGGCACTCTCAGCTCGGGCTTCACCGCCTGGACGATGGCAGTCATGGCGGCAATGCCCTCGGGCGGCGCCTTGAAGACATAGGGGCGGTCGTTCTCGTTGCCGAACATGATGGCATCGACGCCGCCGTTCTGCAGCTTGCGGATGTCGGAGAGTACGCCATCGATCAGCTTGTCGAGGCCGCCATCGGCATCATAGAGGGGCGTTCCCGGCAGGGCACCGATATGTGCCATCGAGATGACAGCCTTCTTCTTGTCGCCGAAAAATTCAAATACCATCGAGTCTTCTCCTTGGGGATAAAGTGAAAATGGCGCGCCTCAGTCGCGCGTCAGTGGCGGCGCGATTCGCAGGTCGACCTTGGCCGCGGCGAGCGCCGCGGCGATCTTGGCCGGCGGCTCGGCATCGGTGATGAGGATGTCGATGTCCGACAGTGGCGCTATCCGCACCAGCGACATGCGCAGGAATTTGGCGGAATCGCACAACACGATCTTGGTGCCTGACCGCCTCAGATAGGCGCGCTTCATATCGGTATCATCGAAGGAATAATCGAAGAGGCCGTCCGCTGTGATACCGGAGACGCCGATCACGGCGACATCGAACCACAGCGCCTCGAACTGGGCGATGGCCGCAGGCCCGCCGGTCGACATCTCGTCGGCCCGTACGCGGCCGCCGGCAACATAGACTTCGGGCACACCGCCATTCAGCGCCGCCGCGATCCTGAGGCTGTTGGTGAACACCTTGGCGTGCGGAAGGTCCCTGAGGTGCTCGGCCATCAGATAGGTGGTGGTGCCGACATCCAATGCGATCGTGCGGTATCCCGAAACCAGCGCGGCCGCGGCCGCGGCAATCGCGGCCTTCGGGTCGCGGCGCTGGCGCAAGCGCGAATCGAAACTCGGCTCTTCGCTGTCCATGGCGACCAGCGGCGGGTTGTCGGCCTCGATCGCGCCGCCATGGATTCGGACCAGCCTACCCTCGCGTTCCAGTTCGACGAGATCGCGGCGGATCGTCATGTCGGAAACGGCAAGTTCGGCCGCTGCCGCGGCGACGGTGAGCGACCCCGTCCGGCGCAGCAAAGCCAGGATGCGTGCCTGCCGGTCGTGCGCGAGAAGGCGCTGACGATCGGCGTCGCGCGGTGCGCCATGCGGCGATGTCTCAGGAAGGGTGGTGTCGTCTGCCATCGATGTATCCGGTGGGTAAGCCGCCGACGAAGCGGTCTGCTGATCTTCACACTACCGCATGATCAAACATTTTCAAACAAAAATATGTTTGCAGTGTTCGATTTTATTGGTATGCATCTCGATATCAACAAAATGCGTTCCGCCATCAAGCAGAGAGAATACGACCATGCCGGCTGTCTCCGTCACGCCTCCCGTGCTTGCCGAACTCGCGGGCAAGCGAGCCTTCGTGACGGGCGGTGGCGCGGGGATCGGCCGGGCGATCGCGACCGCCCTGACGCGGCAGGGCGTCGCCGTGGCGATCGGCGATCTGGATCCCAAGGCGGCACGTCAGGCGGCTGAGGAAATTGGTGGCGGTGCCGCCGCCGTCACGGTCGATGTCCGCCGCCGCGATTCCGTCGAGGCGGCCTTCTCCACCGTACTGGAAGCGCTTGGCGGCTGCGACATCCTGATCGCCAATGCCGGCGTGTCCACCATGCAGCACGCGCTCGATCTGACCGACGAAGAGTGGGACTTCAACTTTTCGGTCAATGCCCGCGGTGTATTCCTGGCAAATCAGATCGCTGGACGGCATTTTGTCAAGCAGGGCACGGGCTGCATCGTCAACACCGCCTCGCTTGCCGCGAAGGTCGGTGCGCCGCTCCTGGCGCATTATTCGGCATCCAAGTTCGCCGTGCTCGGCTGGACGCAGGCCTTTGCCCGCGAGCTCGCGCCCAAGGGGATACGCGTTAATGCCGTCTGTCCGGGGTTCGTCAAGACCGGCATGCAATCGCGCGAAGTCGAGTGGGAGGCGCATCTGCGGCAAGTCACGCCCGAACGGGTGGTCGCCGACTATATCGCGCAGACGCCGCTCGGCCGGCTCGAGCTGCCGGAGGATGTCGCCGACGTCGTCGTGTTCCTCTGCTCGGATCAAGCCCGCTTCATGACCGGCCAGGGCGTCAACGTGACCGGCGGCGTCTACATGACCTGACGGCCTTTCGGCGGCTGTAGCCGGATACTGATGCGGGCACGCGCCTATCCAAAAAAGTGAACACATATGATCAGAAGTTAGGCTTTTAATGTTATATTTTGTTCTCTAAGATGACCGTTCGCTCGACTTCGGCCTTCGGCGTCAGCCGGGTCAGACGGGTTCATGAGGAAAGTCTATGGCGTCTATCGAGCTCGATCGCGTTTCCAAGCTCTACGGCAATGGCAATTACGGGGTGCATGAGGTCGATCTCACCATTCCCGATGGTGAATTCGTGATCTTTCTCGGTCCGTCGGGATGCGGCAAGTCGACGACGCTGCGGATGATTGCCGGTCTGGAGAGTATCTCCTCCGGCGATCTCCGCATCGGTGGCAAGAGCGTCGCCAATGTCGCCCCGCGCGACCGAAACGTCGCCGTGGTGTTCCAGAGCTACGCGCTCTATCCGCATATGTCGGTGCGGCAGAATATGGCCTTCGGGCTGAAGATGCGCGGCACCGACGCGGCGGTCATCGATGCCAAGATTGCAGACGCCGCTAACCTGCTCGGTCTGCAGAATCTTCTCGGCCGCAAGCCGGCAGCGCTTTCGGGTGGCCAGCGGCAGCGTGTCGCGCTCGGCCGGGCGATCGTTCGCGAACCGGCGGCCTTCCTGCTTGACGAACCGCTGTCCAATCTCGATGCGCAACTGCGTGCCGAGATGCGGCTCGAACTCGTGAAGCTGCACCGGCGCCTCGGCCGCACCATCGTCCATGTCACCCACGACCAGGTCGAGGCGATGACCATGGGCGATCGCATATGCATCATGCGCGATGGTCGCCTGATCCAGGCCGGCCGGCCGCTTGAAGTCTATGCCGACCCGGTCAACACCTTCGTCGCACGCTTCCTGGCGACGCCGCCGATGAACCTCATTCCGGCCACGCTTCAGGCCGCACCTGGCGAAGGGCTCTCCGTCCTGACCGACAGCGGTGCCGTGCTTGCCGTCCCCGCCCGCCACCGCAACGCTTATGGCGAGCGTGCCGGGCGCCGCGTCATTCTGGGCGTGCGGGCCGAGGATTTCCACGAAAGCCCCGACAAGCCGGACTGGCAGAAGATTGCCGTACGGGTCGTGGCCGTCGAGGCTCTCGGCGCCGAGAACGTCCTGATCGGCCAGATTGCCGGTCAGGCCACCGGCAGGGATGATGCTCACCCCGCGGGGGGCGACAAGCCGTTGGAGATCGCCGCCCGCCTCAGCCGTTATTTCACGGCGCCCGTCGGCTCGATGGTCGAACTCTACATCGACCCGCTGCCGATGCACCTCTTTGATCCCGAAACCGAACTGGTCATCGCGCGGCCGAGCCTCATGGGGGCCACGCGATGACCAGCATGGACAGAAACGAACGGCCGGCCTTTCGTCGCCGCTTCGGCTTGCATTTCGGGCTGATTGTCGTCTGCGCCATCGTGCTGCTGCCGCCGCTCTGGGTGCTGCGGACAAGCTTCGTCCCCGAGCAGTTGTCCTACAGCAACGAGCTGATGCCGGCCTTTACGACGGACAATTATTCGGCGCTGCTGTCGAGCCGCTTCGGTCAGTCCTACCTCAACAGCCTGATCGTCGCGCTCGGCTCGGTTCTGCTCGCATTGCCTTTTGCCGCCACGACCGGCTATGCCTTCGCCCGCTTCCGCACGGGCGGTCGTTGGGCGCGTTTTGCCGTTCTGGCGACGCAGATGTTGCCGCCCGTGGCGCTGGTGCTGCCGACCTTCACGCTGTTCCGAAGCCTGGAGCTCAGCAATTCGCTGACGGGGCTGATCATCGTCTATGCCGCGCTCAACCTGCCTTTCCTGACCTGGATCCTGATGGGCTTCTTCGAGGGCATTCCAGTCGATCTGGAATGGGCGGCGATGACCGACGGCGCGACCGCCTGGGGCGCCTTCTGGCGTATTGTCCTGCCGGTGTCGATGCCCGGTATCGCGGCCGCCGGCGTGCTCGGCTTTATCCTGGCGTGGAATGAGTTTTTGTTTGCCCTGGTTTTGAGCGGGCCGAAGACGGCAACCATACCGGTTGCGCTTGCGGCGTTGCAGACCTCGAACGGCGTCCAGATCGCCAAGGTTTCTGCCGGCGTCGTCCTTGCCATCCTGCCGCTGGTCGTGGCTTCCCGCTTCATCCAGCGTTTCATCGTCCAGGGCTTGACGTTCGGCAGCGTGAAATAGGCCGGCCGCTCCGAGAGCCGACATGGCTCGCTAGCCGGTTATGAAATCGTGGCGGGATCACCGCCGCGTCCAGAGGGAAAGAGGAGTAGAGAGTTATGACTTGGAACAAGCAGACCTTGATCAAAATGCTGATGACGGCCGTGAGCGGGGCAGCTGTTGTCGGCGCATCGCTTCCGGCCAGGGCGGCTGAGCCCATCACCTTGCACGCCTTGATGGAGGACGTGCCGGAAACCAAGATCATTGAAGCGCTGTTGCCCGAATTCGAGAAGCAGACCGGCATCAAGGTCGAGTTCGAGAAGATCGGCTATCCTGACATGCACGACAAGCTGGTGTCGCAGCTGACCGCGCCGCAGAGCTACTACAATGTGCTCGAGGTCGACTTCCTGTGGGCCGGCGAATTTCCGGCGGCCGGCTGGCTGGCCGACCTGAAACCCTTCGTCGAGAAATCCAAATACGATCTGAGCCCCTTCATTCCCTCGACGCTTGACCTGCTCGGCCGAACCAAGGACCAGCTGTTCCTGGTGCCCATGTACAACTACTCGATGGGCCTCCTCTACCGGAAGGACCTGATCGGCGACGAGAAGCTCAAGGCCGCCTACAAGACGGCAACCGGCAAGGAGCTCGCTTTGCCGACGACGCTCGAAGATTATGTGGCGATTTCCAAATTCATGAAGGCCAATGCCGGTGTCGCCGGGGCCGCGATGCAGGGCCAGCGCGGCGATCCCAACAGCATGGAATTCTCCAACTACCTGTTCTCCGCCGGCGGCAGCTACCTCAATGCCGACGGCAAGGCGAGCCTCGACACGGCAGAGGCCAAGAAGGCGCTCGATCTCTATGTCGACAATATCCAGCACGGCGCCCAGCAGGGTGCTGTGTCGGCGACGCTCGACGACACCATGCGCCTGATGTGCAGCGGTTCCGCCTTCAGCATGGTCACCTATTGGTGGATGCTGCCGCAGATGGACGATGCCGTGAAGTGTCCGACGGTCGCCGGCAAGGTCGGCCTGTCGGTGATGCCGGGCGGCCATGGCGAGAGCGGCGGCTGGGGCTGGGGCATTCCCAAGAACACGTCGCCGGAAGAGCAGGAAGCCGCCTGGACCTTCATCCAGTGGGTGCAGAGCAAGGATGTTTCGGTGAAGCGCGCGCTCGAGGGCCACGCGCCCGTGCGCAGCGATGTCTATGCCGATGCGGCGGTGCTGGCGAAATATCCCTTCTACAAGACCGCCCAGGATGTGGTGGCGACCGGCAAGTCGTTCCCGATCTTCACCTATTCGGCGCAATACGAGGATCTGCTCGGTACCCAGCTTTCGCTGGCGGCTGGCGGCCAGGCGACATCGGACGCGGCGCTGAAGGCAGCTTCTGACGGCCTGCAGGGGCTCCTCGACAAATAGCGGTCCGGCTCGGCAAGGAGACCCGGCGCGGCGATGTCAGCCGCGCCGGATTTTCCAGACCCCGGATCTTGACGAGATCAGCAACGCCACCCCGACCAAGGCTCGGCCACGATGCACAATGCGATCAAAAAAGGATGGGCTGCCCGTGGCCGCGAGTGGCGGACCGGCTGGGCCTTCGCCTTGCCCGGCCTGCTGCTGCTGGCGATCGTGATGGGCTTTCCCCTGGCCTATGCCTGCATCCTCTCGATCTCCTCGATGACCTTGATCAAGCCGCAGTTCCTGCCGCTTGTCGGGTTCAAGAATTTCGCTTCGATGATCGGCGATGAGCTGTTCTGGAACGCGCTCTGGCTCACCGTGCGCTATTCGGCGGTGACGGTGGTCGGTGAATTCGTGATTGGGCTCGGCATCGCCCTGATGCTCAACCGGACGGTCCGGATGAAGCCGGTCTATTTCGCGGTTCTGACCATTCCCATGGCGATGTCGCCGATCAGCGTCGCCCTGATCTGGCGCATGCTGCTCCAGCCCAATCTCGGCATCGCCAATCATCTGATGGAAACGTTCGGCCTGCCGCGCCTCGACTGGCTGGGCACGCCAGGCATGGCGCTCTGGACGATGGCGGCGATCGACATCTGGCAGCAAATGTCCTTCGTCGTGCTGATCCTCGCCGCGGGGCTCGCCGCTTTGCCGCGCGATCCCTATGAGGCGGCTGAAGTGGACGGCGCGCGCGGCTGGCAGCAATTCCTCTACATCACGCTTCCGATGCTTCGGCCGGTCGCGGCGATCACCATCATCATCCAGCTGATCAACGAATTCCGGACCTACGATCTGCCCTATGTCCTGACCAAGGGCGGGCCGGGCAACGCGACCGAAGTGCTGAGCTTCTTTGCCTATCGCCGTGCCTTTCTCGGCCTTTCGCTCAACGAAGGCGCGGCAGCCGCGTTCGTGCTGCTGCTGATCGTCCTTCTGCTCACCGTGATCTTCTTCGCCGTCCTCGAACGCTCGCAATCGGGTGAGGGCCGGAAGTAGGGTTGTTAAGCCTTGAGCAATCTATGCGGTCTATCCTGGCCTGCAGATTGTCGAGGGAACATGAAACGCCAGCCGCTTCTGCTTTTCGCCTTCCCGTTTCTCATTCTGGCGGTCCTGGCAGGGGAGCGCATGGCGACCTTGTTGCTGGGCGCCTATCCAGCCAGCCCCACCGCATGGTGGCTATGGCTTGAACTGCGCCCCTTGTCGACGGTGCTTTGGCAGCAGGTGGATGTCTGGCTGGGCGGTTCCATGGCGTTCGAAGCCGCTATCCTTGCCGCCGCATCGATCGTCTGCTGGATGGCGTGCCACGCCAAGCGGTCGGCTTTCTTCTTCCTCGCCAACCATATCGCCCTGATTTTCGCCGGGCTGATGATCGCGGTCGGCAGCCATTCGGAAACGGCGAGCACGATTGCCGAATTCACGTCGCCCAAGGGTCTTCCCTATTCGCTGGCCGTCGACTTCACCTTGAAGAACAGCCTGGTGCTGCTTTTGGGCTTCGTGGCCTGTGCCTACTGCCACATCGCCTTCCTCACCGAGGCGCGGGAGCGGTCCGTCCGGGCCATCCGCATCCTCGCGCTGCAGCGCGATCTTTAGATCTCGCCCAAGCGGCCTTCGTTCAGCCACGCCCGAAGTCTAGTTGATCCGGCGGTAATAGACCTTGCCGTCGGGCTGCTGGATGCGCTGGTAGTTGGAGCTTGGGGCAGGGGGCGACGCCGAGGCGATTCTCCTCCTGGGTGCGGGCGCTTCGATGACGCCGGGCTCGCTCGCGCTCTCGCCGTCGAGGGCTTCGGGCGCTTGCGCCAGCGTGCTGGTAGCGATCTCGGAGGGTTCTTGCGCACCCGGCATGGCCTCGCCGCCGGCGACCGGTACATTCTGCCCAAGCCGGGCAATGCTGGCATCGATCTCGTTGAAGCTGCCTTGCAACTGGCTGTCCAGTTTCTCGAACCGGCTCTGAAAACCGTTGTTGACCGTGTCGAGCCGGGCTGCGATCCGCTGCTCGAATGCGCCGAGCTGCTCCAGCCGCGCCTCGACGAAACGCAGGTCGCTCATGCCCCGATAGAGATAGACCGCGGCCGCCATGTTGACTGCGGTGATCAGAAGCGCGCCGCCGGCGACGATGACGGCGATCGTCTTTGCCTTGCTGGGTTTCCCGGCGGCAGCCGGTTCGCGCTGTTCCTGGTTTCCGATATCGATCGCCGGCATGTCCGGTTCGCTGATCATCGTCATTGGACCACCACCTTTGCGCCGACCGCGACGCGTTTGAAGAGATCGATCACATCCGTGTTGGTGAGGCGAAAACAGCCCGATGTCCCGTCGAAGCCGACACCCGACGGGTCGTTGGTGCCGTGTATGCGGTAGAGCGTGTCGCGCCCGTCCCGCGACAGGTAGAGCGCCCTTGCGCCGAGCGGGTTGTAGGGGCCGGCGGGCACCATTTTCGGCAGCTCCGGCTGGCGCGCGCGCATTTCCTGCGGCGGGCGCCACTCCGGCCATTCGGTCTTCGCCCCCACCTTGACGATGCCGGTCCAGCCGAACCCGTCGCGCCCGACGCTGATCTGGTAGCGCAGTGCCTGGCCCTGGCGGGTCACCAGGTAAAGCGCCTTCTCGTCCTTGCGGATGATGATCGTTCCCGGCTGCTCGGCCGTTCTAAAGGCGACGGCCTTGCGCAGGCTGGGCCCCATCGCCGGCAGCGGCGGCCGCTCCGAAAGTGCCGATCGCGCCTCGGCGAAGCCGTGGACGGACAGCGCCAACGCCATGCCGAGCACGCAGGCGCCGGCGAGCTTTGGGGCGATCCGGTATCTATCGGGCAGCGTCATCGAGCCGCTCTTTGAACATCCGCTTCAGATCCTTGTTGAAGCGCGCCCGCCCATCCACTTCTGAAGGCGGGATGGCCCTGTTCAGCGCGTCGGTCAGAAGCGCGTTGTCGAGCGCGACCGACTTGATGTGCGGCGCCTTGAAGATCTTCTCGAGCTCGCTGCGCGAAAAATGGTTCCCGAACCATTTGCGCTTGTGCTTGTTGGCGACCAGCGTGATGCTGACCGCATTGCCGCGCAGCTCGCGGATCTTCTTGTAGAGCCGCTTGCCTTGCCGCAGCGAAGCGACATTGAGTTCGAACACGATGAAGATCTCGTCGCTCGTCGACAGCACGGAATTGTGCCAGGGCGTTTCCAGATTGGGCAGGTCGATGACGATGTCGTCGAAGCGGTAGGCGACGAGGTCGAGCAGCCGGAAGACGAAATCGCTGCCATGCGGCTCGAACGGCAGTTGCGGCCGCTCGAACGCGTAGAGGGTGAGGCCGGACGGGCGCGACAGCTTGATGACGTCCATCAGCTCGACATCGAGCCGCTCCGGCTGGCCGATGATGCCGGCAAGGTCGAACTGGTTGAACAGATTGAGATAGGCGCCGCAATTGGCGCTCTGGAAATCCAGGTCGACGAGACAGGTGGACGCCGCGCGCTCAGCCGATTTCGACGCCAGGAATTCGGCCGCCGACAGCGCCAGCGTCGTGGCGCCGGCGCCGCCGCTGGCGCTGATGAAGGTGATGATCCGGCTTTTCGTTCCCTGGTTGCCGGTGTCGTGGAAGGTCACCGCATTGAGCAGCTCCTTGCCGTCGAGCGGCTTGTGCAGCCAGTCCGAGGCGTTCATGCGCACCAGAACGCGCGTCTGCTCCGAGCTCAGCTCGTCGGAAACCGCGATCAGCGGCACGCTGGCCCACAGCGCGCGCGCCTCGACGATGCCGGGCCTGCCGAGCAGCTCGCCATTGCCGAGATCGAGGATGACGATGCCCGGGCGTGTGTCCGCCGGCGGTCCTTTCAGAAAATCGCTCGTCTCGGAAACCCTGACGTCATAGATCGCCAGCGCATCGAGCCGCGTCGCCACATCGCGCTTGAAATTCGGATCCGACGAAAACAGCGCCACCTGCTTGCGCTTGGTCGGCGTAACCTTGGTGTTGATGGCGTTCATGACGGCGCGCTCGTTTTCAGGTCTTCGCCCGTGACCGTGCTCAGCATGGAGGGCATGGTGATGTTGTTGAAACCCATCAGTCCTTTCAGAAAGAAGAACTGGAAGGTTACATTCTGCAGGCTGACGCCAATTGTCGGGACCGTTCCACTCAGCCTCGTCTGGAATCCCAGCCCGCTGGCTGTGTAGGTGACGACGATGTTGGAGCGGTGCAACCCGGGGAAAAAGTGGCACATCCCGGGTCGCTGATTTGCCGCCAGCGCAGGGCAGGCGTCATCACTGGTAACCGCTGTATCTCCGCGGAAAATGCGGCTGAAGTTTGCTGCTGACCAAACTCCTGCGACACAGTACGCACCCGTGCAGCTGCAGGTCGATGTAGCGCCGTTGCAGACATAGGCAAAGGCTCCCGCTGCGATTGGGGCGCCTGGCGTCGCGATCGGGCCGGCTGCCGAAATCTGTGGCGCGATTGGATCCGAGATGGAGGCCAACCGGGCCCCGATCTGCACTGCCTTCGTGGCTGCGTTCCATTGATAAAACGCGTAGCCGAAATCGACGAAGCCGAAGACAAGTGCGAACAGCAGCGACGAGACGATGGTCATTTCCACCATCGCCGCACCGTCTTCCGATTTTGCGAAACGCTGGATCATGGTCAAAACCGGATCAACCGCTCCTCGTGAGTACCATGCAGCGTAATCGGGCCGATGCCGATGAAAGCCAGCATCCCGACACCGGTGTATGGGTAGGAGCCGTCCGCACGGACGATACAAACTTGTGCCGTGGTGGAGCGATATTTGGTAACGCCAGATTCCACGGCATTGTGGCAAGAGCCGGAGGCAGCGATGGTCATCGTCGCATTGTTCGATGTCCCCCCTGATTTTTGCCAGCCGCTAACACGCGGAACATCTGGAACGCCTGACACTCCCACGACCGCCTTCCCGAACACGGCGATATTGCTCGCGATATCGGCACAATTGATCGCTGCTAGCCCGGCGTCAGTATACATCTGGCTATTGCAGCGAGCCGCATAGCGGGCGCCGTCCGACAGTCCGGCCTCCATCAGCAACTTGTCGTGGATCAGATTGCCGAACTCGAACACCCCTGCCGACAGCACAAGCATCAGCGGCGTGATCAACGTCATTTCGACGAGCACAGCGCCCCGATGGTCTCCTCGAAATCTGTTCAGATGTCGCAACAGCATTCTGATCACGGCGGTCACCGGTAAACCTGCGCTTCATCGCGCAGGAAATTGTCAAGCGTACCGCGACCACCTTTGCCAGTGATGTCGACGAGCTCGACATAGATTTCCTTGCCGTCTTTGATAGGCTCAGTGATGAAGAAGCTGCCGAATGCTCTAACGGGGACGTTGTCGACGTTGCCATTGAGCGCAAGCTTGCTGCAATCCAGAATGGCACCGTAAAGGATCCGCCGATCGGGGATCGCAATCGGAGTCTGATTGCACAATGGGAGTCCGGTATCGCCGGAGGTAGACTTATCTCCGATCATTCCGTGATCGACTTCATATTTATAGATGTCGTATCGGGTCGCCGCCTCAGTACCCGTTGCAGTAAATCCACCATCTGTTGGAAATGGCCTCGAAGTGGTGGTGCTGCCCGGAACGAGATGATTGGCGGTCCAATAGCCACTAGGGTTCCAGTTTCCATCTCCAAGCATGCCTGCATCAGCCGGGTGAGCAGGATCAAGGGGTGTACAATTATTGGGGTAGCACCCGTCGCGTGGTAGCCCTGTCGTACCCTGCGCCGCCGTATTGTAGGTAACCGACTTAACGGTCTTGTCCGTGTTGCAGGTCACGTTTTTGACGCCCATTCGTACATTCTGGGCCGGCGGATCAGACGTGACGTAAGTACTTGTCAGTCCAAAACGGGCGTTCAACCCGTTTTCCACGGGTCCCTTGTTTTGACCTGGCTTCGTGTTGACGCCATTTTGGGAATAGCACGAAACAGGCTTAATCTTGGCGAGACTGTCTTTTAGCGCAGGGGCGCCATTGCCTGCGGGCGATTCCAGGAAGGAAAAGTTGCCGGGGCCGTAGAATTTGTCGCCGCGCAGGATCAACTGCCGCCGCCGCTGAGCCCTGCTGCTAGCGGCTTGTTCCAACGTGAGGCCGCCGGCAGCTTCGGTCTTCTCATACGGATTACAGATGAAAACAGGCGTATAGTCACAAACCGAAGTTGAAAAGCCCGCGACCGCACTGGCGCCAACATCGAATGAGTTGTTCGCGGCATTCCCGGTCAGGAAAGACGCTGGGAAGATCGCAGAGAAGCCTACCGGTGTAACCTTCACTTCAACAAACCGAGCTGCTTTTGCGTCCGTGACTTCATCCGTAATCACATCGGTGATCGGCCGAGCATCTCCAGCCACTTCGCTGGATTTGCCAGGATTAAGTGTAGCCGGGATCGATCGAAGATAGCGTCGTGTCACGCCGGCAGCGGCAAGCGTCTGCGGTGGCCCTGATGTCGAAAACGTATATTTGTTGGCAACGAGTGTAGCGAGCGCATGGTCGCCGCGTGTGATGCTGTCCGACTGTCCGTCAAGC
>NZ_RZPW01000400.1:0-5701 GCF_003998455.1 Mesorhizobium sp. M7A.F.Ca.CA.001.08.2.1
CTGCCAATCTCCCCTCTTGAGGGGGAGATGGCCGGCAGGCCAGAGGGGGGTGCCTTGGCGCAATCCTTTTGATGCCTCCCGCCTCTTCCTCCAAAGCCGACTTCCCCTGGTGGCTTGTCGTAGCCGTAACCATCGCGATCGCGGTGGCCGTCTTCGTCGCCACCAGCAATCTCTATGCCCAGGTGTTCGCCACGGTCGCCAAGGGCATCGGCGTCACCATCTTCGTCACCGTGGTCGCCTTCGTGCTGGCTTCGGCCATCGGTCTCGGCGTTGCGCTGATGGGAATGTCGGGTTCGCGCTGGCTGCGCCAGATCGCGCGCTTCTATGTCGAGATCATCCGCGGCGTGCCGATCCTGGTACTGTTGTTCTGGATCGCCTTTGCCGGCGCGCCGGCCTTCGTCGCGGCCTGGAACGCGCTGACCGCGCCGCTGCAAAGCGCCGGCCTGTTCGGCGAGCTTTTGGTGCGCGACGTGTCGCTGTTGTGGCGCGCCATCATGGCGCTGACCATCGGCTATTCGGCTTTCATCTCGGAGGTGTTCCGGGCCGGCATCCAGGCGGTGGAGAAGGGCCAGATCGAAGCGGCGAAGGCGCTCGGGCTGACCCGCGCGCAGCGTTTCCGGCTGATCGTGTTTCCACAGGCGATCCGCACCATCCTGCCGCCGCTCGGCAATGATTTCGTCGCGTTGGTCAAGGATTCCTCGCTGGTCTCGGTGCTCGGCGTTGCCGACATCACGCAGATGGGCAAGGTCTACGCCGCCGGCTCGTTCCGTTTCTTCGAGACCTATTCGATAACAGCCTACATCTATCTCATCCTGACCGTCGGCCTGTCGCTGGCGCTCAGGGCGCTGGAACGGCGGCTGCGCCGCCAGCACGAGGAATAGTCTTTCGGCCAAGGCAGCGCTACGATCCCCGAGCATTCCCGTTGAGGAGGTCCCATGATCGTCGACAAAGCCAATGCGGCGCTGGATTCCGTCTATACGGCCGACACGCCGGAAGCGCTTGAAGAGGCCTATGCCGCATGGGCCGCGACCTATGACAGCGAGACCGCCTCGCTCGGCTACCTCCTGCCTTTCCTGATCACCGCCTGGGTGGCGCGCCATGTGCCGGCGGGCGATGGCCCGTTGCTCGATGCCGGCTGCGGCACCGGCCTGTCGGGACCGTCGCTGAATGCGCTCGGCTACCGCGACATTGCGGGGCTCGACCTCTCGGACGATATGCTGAAGATCGCCGGCAGCCGCAATGCCTACAGCGAACTGAAGCAGGCAATGCTGGGCGGTCCGCTGCCGTGGCCGGACGGGTATTTCCGCGCCTTCTTCTCGACAGGCGTGTTCACCATCAGCCATGCGCCGGCAACAGGCCTGCACGAACTGGTGCGCATCATCCGCAAGGGCGGCCATGCGATCTTCACCGTGCGCGACCGGGTGTTCGAGAGCGGCGGCTTCCAGGCGGTGTTCGATGAGTTGGAGCAGACTGGGAAATGGCGGCCGGTCGAGGAAAGCCCGTGGTTCCGCTGCTATGCGATCGCCGAGCCGGATGCGCTGGTGAAGACTTTTGTGTTTGAAGTGATCTGAGCGGCGCGTTCTCCGATCTTGGCTTCCTTCCTCTCCCCCTGAAGGTGTGGAAGTGAGGACGAGGAACCCGAGTTCTGCGAAGGCAGCTTCCAATTGCCGAAAACCCAAAACATTGATATGAGCCACGCCATGGAAGAGCTTTTTGGCGATCCGGCCTACAAGGGGTTCGTGCTGCAGGACAGAAAACGCCTGCCGTCGCGCTTCTCCGCGCGCGTGTCCGGGGCGCTGACCAGCCGACTACCCTAGGCCGACCCATCGGGGTCGTTTCGCCGGGCCGGAGGTCCGGCACCTGCTCTTTCCCATTCTCATATCGACGGATTTACGCACATGAGCGCACCGCGCACCCTCTACGACAAGATTTTCGACGACCATGTCGTCGATCGCCAGGAAGACGGCACCTGCCTGCTCTACATCGACCGCCACCTGGTCCATGAAGTGACCAGTCCGCAGGCCTTCGAAGGCCTGCGCATGACCGGCCGTAAAGTCCGGCATCCGGAAAAGACGCTGGCCGTGGTCGATCACAATGTCTCGACTTCGCCCGAGCGCAAGTTCGGCATCAAGAACGAGGAAAGCCGCATCCAGGTCGAGGCGCTGGCCAAGAACGCCAAGGATTTCGGCGTCGAATATTATTCCGAGAACGATATCCGCCAGGGCATCGTCCACATCATCGGTCCGGAGCAGGGCTTTACACTGCCCGGCATGACCATCGTCTGCGGCGACAGCCACACCTCGACGCACGGCGCTTTCGGCGCGCTGGCGCATGGCATCGGCACATCCGAGGTCGAGCATGTTCTGGCGACGCAGACGCTGATCCAGCGCAAGGCCAAGAACATGCTGGTGCGTGTCGACGGCCAATTGCCGGAAGGTGTCACCGCCAAGGACATCATCCTGGCCATCATCGGCGAGATCGGCACTGCCGGTGGCACCGGCTATGTCATCGAATATGCCGGCGAGGCGATCCGTGCGCTGTCGATGGAGGGCCGCATGACGATCTGCAACATGTCGATCGAAGGCGGCGCGCGCGCCGGCCTGATCGCCGCGGACGAGACGACCTTCGCCTATGTCAAGGACAAGCCGCGCGCGCCGAAGGGCGCGGCCTGGGATGCGGCACTCGAATACTGGAAGACGCTACAGTCCGACGAGGGCGCGCATTTCGACAAGGTGATCGTGCTCGACGCGGCCAAGCTGCCGCCGATCGTCTCCTGGGGCTCCTCGCCCGAGGACGTCGTGTCGGTGCAAGGCATCGTGCCGAACCCGGACGACATCACCGATGAGAACAAGCGCACCTCCAAGCAGCGCGCGCTCGACTATATGGGTCTGACGCCGGGCACCAGGATCACCGACATCACGCTCGACCGCGTCTTCATCGGTTCCTGCACCAATGGCCGCATCGAGGATCTGCGCGCCGTCGCCAAGGTGGTCGAAGGCAAGACGGTCAGCCCGCATGTCGATGCGATGATCGTGCCGGGCTCCGGCCTGGTCAAGGAACAGGCGGAAGCCGAAGGCCTCGACAAGATCTTTGTCGCCGCCGGTTTCGATTGGCGCGAGCCGGGCTGCTCGATGTGCCTGGCCATGAACGACGACCGGCTGAAGCCGCATGAACGCTGCGCCTCGACTTCGAACCGCAATTTCGAGGGCCGGCAAGGCTTCAAGGGCCGCACCCATCTGGTGTCGCCGGCGATGGCGGCCGCGGCGGCGATCGCCGGCCATTTCGTCGACATCCGCGAGTGGAAGTAGTCCGGACTTGAACGGACCCGAGCCGCACCCGGCTCGGGTCAACGCTTCCCGTCACGGCGGACGAGTTCGTGGAACTCCTCGCGGCGTCCGGGCTGTTCGGCCGCGACCACAAGCGCAAGCTGTTGTTCCTCGAAGAGCTTGAACCATTCGTCCCATTCGACGAGTTCATAGCCTCCCGCATTGAGCGGCCGTTCAGGCTGGTCCTGATCCTGATAGGCGTGCTGGCCGAAGACCAGCCTCAACATGGGCTGCGTCCCCGCTTCGGGCGAGATGTCGACGATTGCGGGAAAGCCGGCGCGCCCGGCAGCCCACGAGCGGATCGCATCGTGGTCGGTCAGTGTGATTGTGTCGGCCATCGGTCGCTCCAGATTGTCAACGAAGGAACGCTGACCGGAGACGGCGGTTCCCTGACATTATTTTGAGATGGCGGTCCTGCCTACCGCGTGGCTTAACCGCTTGTTTGGGCTTGCCCTCTAAGCTCTTCCCCGACGTAAGCGAGGGGAAGTCATAGTCGTTTGGACACGGGTCTGCTCATAGCGCTGCTCAACCCGACGATCGCGCTGGCGCTCGGCGCGGCGTTCCTCGTGCTATGGTCCTATCAGCGCCACCGCCCCTATCTGGCCGTGCTGGCGCTCAGCTACAGTCTCTCGGCGGTGGGCTTCCTGCTTCAGTATTTCACCTTGCCGATCGGCATGCCGCTGACCAAGCTGGTGTCGAACATCTGCTTCAGCATCGCCGGCTGCTGCCTGGCCGGCGCCATCGTCCACCGCTATGGCCGCAAGGTGCCCTATGTGGGGATCGGCGCGCTGGCCTGCGGGGGACTGGCGTCGTTCTGCTGGTTCCTGTTCATCGCGCCGGATCTCACCTGGCGCATCCTGGCGATGAATTTCGCTTTCGGCGGTATCAGCCTTCTGGTTGCCGCCGAACTGCGCCCGGTGCGCAACAGCGGCCCGACGGAGAAAATCCTGTTCGTGCTGTCGCTGCTGTCGGGCGTCAACTTCTTCGTGCGCACCCTTGTCGTCGTCATCGCGCACGGGCCCTTCACGAGCTATGACGGGTTCTATGGCTCGTCCTACTGGACGACGGCGCTGCTGTCGCACGCGCTGCTGTCGCTGCTTATCGCGCTGTGCCTGTTTTCCGCCGCGGCACTCGACGTGTTGAAGGCGTTGAAGACCGAGACCTTTACCGACCCCCTGTCGGGCCTGCTCAACCGGCGTGGCTTCGAGGAGCGCGGCATGCTGCTCTTGCGGCACTGCGCCTCGGCGCGGTTCCCGGTCGCGTTGGTGCTGGCCGACCTCGATCATTTCAAGGCGCTCAACGATGTGCATGGGCATGGGGCGGGCGATCGCGTGATTGCCGATTTCGCCGCCAAGCTTCGGTCGGCGGCCGGCGCGCGCGGTGTTGCCGGGCGTATCGGCGGCGAGGAATTCGCCGTGCTGCTGCCACTCAGCGATCTTGCCGCGGCACGGCTGTTCGCCGAAGCGGTGCGCACGGTCTATTCGGCCGGCCATGTCGACGGGCTTCCCCAGGGAACGAAGGTGACGGCAAGCTTCGGCGTGGCGGCCCGCAGCGGTGACGAGGCGCTGGAGCCGCTGATGCGCCGTGCCGACGATGCGCTCTACAAGGCCAAGAAGAACGGCCGCGACAGTGTACGCCTGTCCTATGAGCGGCCGGAAACGGCGTTCCTGCCGGAGCCGCTCAAGACCGGCTGAATCCTGGCCGGCCAGGACGTTAACGTCTTCTTCGCCCGTCGATGATTAGCTGTCGGCGCGGGTGCGGGAGAACATGAGCGGCGCCAACTTCATCCTGTTGATCAATCTGTCGGTTGCCGGCCTGCTGGCGGCCTGCTTCATGGCGGTCGCCTTCCACGATGTCGGCCGGGCGCCGGCGCGCTGGCTGGCATTTGGCTATCTGCTGGGCATGGCCTATTCGGCCATCGAATTCTCCATTCCCGCTTTTGCCGACGCGCGGCTCCCGGTCGTTGCCGCCTTCGCGGTCTTCCTTGCTGCCACCATTGCGTTCAATGGCGGGCTTGCCCGCAAATACGGCGTGGCGCCGCCCTGGAAGGCGATGCTGTTGTTCCTGTTGGCCACCACCATAGCTGTGTATTTCGTACAGGACCTGCCCCGCCAGTCGCTGATCCGCATCATGGCCTACCAGCTTCCCTATGCGGTCATGCAGTTCATCGGGCTGGCCATCGTCTGGTCATCGAGGCAAAAGCTTGACCGTCTCGATCGCATATTGATGGCCGTGCTGGCGGCGAGCGGCCTGCAGTTTGCCTCCAAGCCATTCATCGCCCATGCGCTCGGCGGCTGGGGCGCCAATCCGCAAGCCTATCTGCAAAGCAACTACGCGCTGGTGTCGCAATCGCTCGGCACTGTCTTTGCGCTAGC
>NZ_RZPW01000401.1:0-5701 GCF_003998455.1 Mesorhizobium sp. M7A.F.Ca.CA.001.08.2.1
ATAGTGGGCCTTGCGATGTAGCGGTCTACCGACTCGAACCCCCATAAATGCTTGGATCAAGGTTGCACCACAGCGGATCCAAAACACCCCGACCTCCTCCAGAAGAGCCCGCATCTCGACGGGAGCCGCAAGACAGAAAGTTCGAAAAGCTTCTAGGAAACCCAAGCAGATTGAACGGCGCTGGGGACAATGAGGGCTTCCACCAGGGAAGGCTTCGGTTCGGGCCCGCCATGCTCTCCTCGAACGTAGCGGCTATGACGCCAAGGATGGCATTAAAGGACCCCTTTAGGGTGATTGTGTCCAATGGCGCGCGATCGCTTGGATCAAAAACGCGGGAACGCGACCGTATCTTCTTTGATCTCGCTGATGACATGCCCGTACGGATCCGCCCGGCGAGCGTATGGGTTGCGGCCAGCGTACCGTCGGGGCATCATTATAAACCTGACGTCCGCGCCATTCGGGAGGTGCCCCAGCTGCAACGTAGTCTCGACAGTTTTTCCTTCGCCTGCGGCCTAGTACGGCCATGAGGGTGACCGACAAGATCGTCGTCATGGACAATGGATCCACAAGGCCTTCTGTGGTCGAGACAGCAGAAGGGGTCAGCTTGCCTGTCGCCTTTCGTCGCACGGTAGCCCCGAAACGCGACGTAGGCGGGTAGTTCAAAGATTATCCGGTGCCGGCCTGATGGATCCGAATGGTACCAGCGAGATTGTGTCCTATATGACAAGTGAAGACAGCCTCCTCGAGACGGGAGCTGTTGGGTCCTTCCCGTCAGAGCCAGATTGTCATGACGGCACCTGCGACCGCCGAATAAACTCAGGGCATTCAGATGCGGCTTCTCGCCCTCAACAACAGCTATGCGCAATTGCCCGAGCGCTTCTTCGCGCACACGGATCCGAAGCCGGTGTCCGAACCCCGGCTGATCCGATTCAACCGGCCACTTGCGGAGGAACTCGGGCTCGATGCCGACCAGCTTACCAGCCCGGATGGATTGGATATGCTCTCTGGCCATAGATTTCCGGAAGGCTTGCAGGCAATCGCCCTGGCCTATGCAGGTCACCAGTTCGGAAACTTCGTGCCTCAGCTCGGCGACGGGCGCGCTCTGCTGCTTGGCGAGGTGGTGGACGTTAACGACATTCGCCGTGACATCCAGTTGAAGGGATCGGGACCGACGCGGTTCTCGCGCAATGGCGACGGCCGCGCAGCCGTCGGCCCGGTTCTGCGCGAGTATGTCGTCAGCGAAGCAATGGCCGCGCTGGGCATTCCGACGACTCGAGCCTTGGCGGCTGTGCTCACCGGGGACCCGGTCTATCGCGAGGTCCGGCTGCCCGGCGCTGTCCTTACAAGAGTGGCGGCCAGCCATATCCGGATAGGCACCTTCCAATATTTCGCTGCGCGCCACGATACCGGAGGCCTCAAGATCCTCGCCGACTATGCCATTGAACGCCATTTCCCGCAGCTGGTCGGGCAAGCGCGGCCGTACCGCGCTTTGCTTGAGGCCGTTGTCGCTGCACAGGCCGATCTGGTGGCGCGCTGGATGCTGGTCGGCTTCATCCATGGCGTCATGAACACCGACAACATGACGATCTCGGGCGAGACGATCGACTATGGCCCATGCGCCTTCGTGGACGCCTATGACCCGAGCGCGGTGTTCAGTTCGATCGACCGTGTCGGCCGCTATGCCTATGCCAACCAGCCTCATGTGGCGACATGGAATCTTGCACGCTTTGCCGAGACTCTGCTGCCGCTCATGAGCACGGACGAGAGTGAAGCCGTCTCTCAAGCCGAAGAGGTGCTTGGGTCTTTCCAGTCCTCATATGAGACTGTGTTGCAGCGCGGCTTCCGCAGAAAACTCGGATTGCTGACCGAGGCGGAAGGCGACTTGCAGCTCGCGGCTGATTTTCTGGATGTGTTAGCTCGCAGCGAAGCCGACTTTACGCTCGCCTTCCGGCGTCTGGGCGACGACCTCGCCGCCCCGGACGATCAGGGCGGGGCGCGGCAGTTGTTTGAGGATCCAGGCGCATTCGATATTTGGTCGGCGCGCTGGCGCCAGCGCATCGCAAGCGATGCTGCCGACACGGCCGCGCGCCGGGCGGTCATGCATGCCGTCAATCCCAAATTCATCCCTCGCAACCATCGCATCGAGGCTATGATCCAGGCGGCGCTGGGCGGGGACTTCACACCTTTCGAGGAGATTCTGAGGGTCATCAGCCGGCCCTTCGATGAGCAGCCGGAAATGGAACGCTATGCTGACCCGCCACGCCCGGATGAACGCGTCTTAAAGACATTCTGCGGCACATGAGACATTGAATGATGGCCGGTTAACATGTGCAAATGCGGAAGACCCTTCGCAAGCTACCGTCGTGAGTAGTCGGAAGCGTCTGATCTATGACGATTATGGACTCACGGAAGCTTGTCGATCACCCGTGCCGATGCTTCCCCCGTTGCAGCCAGGCCTACCTGAGCGTCGGGCGGCGGGTGCTGGGAGACAGGTCTTGAGCGTCATGGCTGTCCTGAATAAATGGTGGCGTTCAATTTCACTGCAATCAGAGAACGCTCTCCGGAACCAGTTGCCCTGCATCGAGTTGCTATTCCGCCTCGCTTTTGAGCGCGAACGGGAGAACACAGGATGGCACCCACTAAGAAGGCATCACCGAAGGGCCTGAACGAACTTTTCCACGACACGTTGAAGGACATCTATTTCGCCGAAAAGAAGATCGTTGCGACGCTGCCGAAAATGGCAAAGGCCGCTCAAAGCCCAGATTTGAAGGCGGCGTTCGAAAAGCACCGCGAGGAAACGAAAGAACACGTTGCCCGGCTCGAACAGGTTTTCGAAGTGATCGGCAAGAAGCCGCAGGGAAAGACGTGTGCGGCTATTGTGGGCATCACCGATGAAGGTGCCGAGATCATGGAGGAATATAAGGGCACACCTGCCCTGGACGCCGGCCTGCTGGCTGCGGCCCAGGCTGTGGAGCACTACGAAATCTCACGCTATGGCACACTGAAGACCTGGGCCTCCGAACTGGGGCTGGATGAAGCTGTTTCGCTCCTCAATTTAACCGTTGGAGAGGAAAAGGCGACCGACGAGGCGCTGACACAACTCGCTGAATCGGCTGTCAACATGGCTGCCGAAAACGTGTAGTAGCCCCACCAGGTGAAGACTGGCCCGTCGCTACGCGAATCTCACGGGAGGTATCAATGGGATATCTAGGTACGCTCGTTTCAAGACTACTCGGCAAGAAGCCCGGCCCCGCTGGCAACGGCGATATGCGCAAGTCGACTGGCGCGGGTCCTGCAATAGCAGCGCATTCGAAAGACGCGAAGACAACGGCGCCGACCGGCCAGAACCGATCGGCGGCAGCAAAAGAAAAATGACCGACGCCGTAGGAGCGTAGTCACTGGACAGCCAACAATGCGCCCATTTCCGGTCAACCCTTTGAAGCAGGCGGTTCGGTCCTGTCCAGACTGACCCCGTCAGGTCGACTCGCAAGGCTTGCAACCAGTAAAATAACAGTGTCATCAGTACAAACATCGACAAACTCTAAATGGTTGATGGAACGTATGTTATATTTCCTTCCTCTCTAATTCGACCGATGCGCAATATTATGCCCTACAGAAGACCCACTGAATGAATTACGCAGGTCCAAAGGATCGTAATTAAACCTCTAATAGGCCATTCCAGATTTCGAATGCAGTTCAGCTCGGGAAGGAGGGTGGCAAAACCCAATCCCGGAGGCGCCTGGACCTTTAGACCAATGCCATCGGTAGGTAGCGGATGATGATCTCGTCCTGCCGGAAACGGCGCTCCAACTCCGCTCGGCGCCTTCGCCAATCGGGCAGATCGACTTCTTCCGTCATCACCTCGAAGATGACAATCTCGTCCATGTCGGACTCTTTTCCCTCCCTCCATACCCCTTCCGCGGGCGTCCGAAAATACGCGGTGACACCTTTGAACGTATTGGCGAGTTCGTCCTTCACACGATCGAAGTCTTCCTTGGCGAAGGGCTCACCCGCGTTGTCGGAACGAGGAAGCAGGATCTGGACAAGGTGCATGCGGCCGCCTCCAAGCTCTTCCAACGGCGGCGACCGGCATCATGTTCCATCGGCTGACGCTGCGGGCAAAGGCGCAAATGTGAACCAGGCTGACAGGAAGTTCCTGCATTCCGTGACTCCAGATGGGAATCCTGGCCTTGCGTGAAAGTGCTGCCACCCGCAGCCAGCCCGTGACACCGCCGCAGTTGGAGGCGTCTGGTTGGATGTAGGCGAGCCTCGACCAAGCAAAGGCGTGCCCGAGTCCTCAAGACATGCAGGTTTTCTCCCATTGCCAAGGGCCGACAGGTTGCCTTGGCAATGCTGGCGCAACGTTCATAGGTGCCGGCACAATGGGCAGGGATCAGTCAGCCCGTCAACTGACTGTTTTGGCTACGTTTATTCCTTCTCGCCGGGTGTCGTTTGCATCACAATGCACGTATGACAGTAGGTACCACGATCTCGGCCGCGGATATTGCGCCGGCGACACGGACAGACGGCAACCTTGCATCGGCGCACGCGGCTGCGCAATTTTTTGCAAAAGCAGGAACATAGCTGCATCGCCCAAGTTAAATAGCGACGGCATTGGACCACGGACTCATTTTCGCATTTTCCAGGCTGCCAGAATGCTCCGGGGTTCTTTGATGCTCGAACGAATGGGCAGGACAATGTATCGCTGTCGGCGTTTGCTATCAGCCTTTGGTCTGGTGTTGTTGACGAGTGGCCTGTTCCCACAGGGCCAAGCCATGGCACAGGCGCCCTGCCCGGCCGACCACGATAAGCTGCTCGCCGCACTCAAGGCCAATGTGAAAGCAAGCGGCGGACCTGCCAACGGAGGCTTTGAGACCAACGAATGGGCCGCTGTCGTTGCTCGAGACGGCGCGGTGTGCGCGATCGCTTTCAGCGGTCCCACCGCCGATTCGCAATGGCCAGGCAGTCGCCTCGTCGCGGCGGAGAAGGCCAATACAGCCAATGGGCTCAGCCTGGCGCAAATGGCCCTATCGACGGCCAATCTCTACGCGGGGACGCAGCCGGGCGGGCCGCTTTTCGGCTTGCAGGAGACCAACCCGGTCAACCAGGCCGCAGCCTACGCGGGCGATCCCAAAACGTTTGGAAGTGCCAGCGATCCTCTCGTCGGCAAGCCAATCGGAGGCGTCGTCGTGTTTGGCGGCGGGCTTGCCCTCTATGACGGCAAGAGCATCGTCGGAGGCCTCGGGGTCTCAGGAGATTCCTCATGCGCCGATCACAATGTCGCCTGGCGTGTTCGCGCGGCGCTTGGCCTCGACAAGGTTCCCGCCGGGGTCAATCCCAATCGCAAGGACGCCATCGTCTACGATGTCGATCCCGGCGGCAAAAGCGCCTCGGGCTGGGGCCATCCGCTTTGTGCCGGCACCGAGGCTGACATCGCGGCGGAGCTCGGCGCCGGCGTGGGAGGCTCGATCCACAAATGAAAGGCATGCTGCACCCGCCACCAGCGCGCGTTGACGCAGGACAAGGCGCCCGCGCATTGGCGACCGAGAATTCCTTTCGCACGGGCATACTCTCGGTGATGCTGCTGGCATGCGGCCTGTTTCTGAGCGGTGCCTCGGAGCCCGCATCGGCGGCGGCTATCGCGCCGCCCGCCGCCGCGGCGCCACCCGATGACGGGCAATGGACAATGCCGGCCAAGAAC
>NZ_RZPW01000402.1:0-5658 GCF_003998455.1 Mesorhizobium sp. M7A.F.Ca.CA.001.08.2.1
CCCCTGGATGGAGCAGCCCGGCGCCGAGGGCGCCACCAGCTTCTACGACACGGCCGAGCTGAAGGAGACGCTGCAAAGCCTGATCGACTTCGACATCCTCAACGACGGCAAGAAGCGGTTGAGCGTCGGCGCGGTCAACGTCCGGACCGGCAACTTCGTCTATTTCGACACCGACAAGGTCCGCATCGAACCGGAGCACATCATGGCCAGCGGCGCGCTGCCGCCGGCGTTCCCGTCGATCCGCATCGAAGGCGAATATTACTGGGACGGCGGCATCGTCTCCAACACGCCGCTGCAATATCTGCTCGACCAGGAAGAGGACCGTTCCTCGCTGGTTTTCCAGGTCGACCTGTTCAGCGCGCGAGGCGTCCTGCCGCGCAGCATGCCGGACGTGCTGTCGCGCCACAAGGACATCATGTATTCGAGCCGCACACGGCAAAACACTGACAATTTCAAACGCATCCACGGTCTCAAGATGCGCCTGCTCGATGCACTGAAACGGGTGCCGAAGGAGTTGCGGACGCCGGCCGAGGAAGCGCTGATCGAGGACTATTCGGACGCCGGCACCGTCAACATCGTGCACCTGATCTATCAGCACAAAGGCTATGAGGGTCACGCCAAGGACTATGAGTTCTCAGGCACCTCGATGCGCGAGCATTGGGAGACAGGGTTGGAGGACACGCAGCGCACCTTGCGCCATCGTGAGTGGCTGACGATGCCGACCAATGTCGACGGTGTCGCCATCCATGACCTGCATCGCGAAGACCCGACGTAGCCAGGCCGGGTATGCCCAACGGTTCAGCGTTGTTGGCCAGGATTCCTTTGAACGGCCATCGCCGACGCTCGAGATTGGCCGACGCCTCCAAACTTCGTCATCCTAGGGCGAAGCAAGGAGCGAAGCGACGCGGCGCAGACCCTAGGATCCTGTGTGTTTTTGCCATGCTATGGTTGAGGTGGGAAGGAGACCGACAGGATCCTGGTCGTCCTTTCGAGGACAGGCCGTGGCATGGCTCGGTCCCTTCCCACCGGTGAACCATCAACCTGAACAGTTGCACGGGGCTGTCAGCAGCAGACCCCGCACCACAGGAAGAGGCGTGGACATGATAATGCAGAACTATGTCGGCTGCGACATCTCCAAGCAGTGGCTCGATTTCTTTGATGAGGCAAGCAGCCGTTGCCAGCGCATCGACAACCAAGCCGATGCGATCGCTGCCTATGTGGCAGGCCTTCACCCCGGCCGAGATTTTGTCGTCATGGAGGCAACAGGGGTCCATGACCGGCTGCTGCGTCATGGGCTGGCCAAGGCAGGCGTGTCGTTCTCGCGGCACAATCCGACACACACTCACCACTATGCGAAGTCGACGGCACGGCGCGCCAAGACCGATCCTCTCGACGCCAGGATGCTGAGCGGCTACGGTCGTCGCTACCACCCTGAAGCCGAGCCGGTGCCGCGCGAAGAAGGTGAGCACCTTCAATCGCTTGCCCGCCACCGCGACCAACTGGTCGATATCAGGGCAACGTTGAAGAAGCAGCGCGCCGATGCCTTCGACGAGATCGTCATGGCCGAACTCGAAGAGCTGATCGCCAGCTTCAACACACGCATCAAGGCGCTCGAGAGCCGGATCGCCGAAACCATTCGTCAAGTCGAGGATACTGCCCGCGACAACGCGCTGATGGTCTCCGTGCCCGGTGTCTCCAAGATCACCGCGCTCTCTCTGCTGGCCCACCTGCCCGAGCTCGGCCAGCGTTCACCCAAGTCGATCACAGCACTCGCCGGCCTTGCCCCCTTCGACAACAAGAGCGGCAAGCTCAATCGCAGGAGTCAGATCCAGGGTGGCCGACCGCGCGTGCGCCGTGCCCTCTACATGGCAGCACTGGGCGCCATCCGAGCCTGTGATCGCTTCCGAGCTTTCTACAGCGCCATCGCAGCCCGATCAGGGTCAAAGAAGCTCGCCATCATTGCCGTCGCAAGGAAGCTCCTCGTCGTCCTCAATGCCATCATCCGAGACAAAAAAGCATTCGCATGAACACAGTTGCCATGCCGTGATCTTTGCCACGGAGTGCAGCGGAGCAGAATTCTGCACCGCGGCAACGCTCAGGAGTCGCGGCATGGATCCTATGGTCTGCGCCGCGTCGCTTCGCTCCTTGCTCCGCCACAGGATGACGAAGCGAAAGGCGTTTCGGCCAATTTCCTAGGCATGTTCCACGTCAACAGAAACGAATACGTCTTCGCCCCTTGAACGCAGTGCTCACTTAAAGAAAAAAGGCAGCGCCGGTCACCCGGCGCTGCCTTTTCTTTGGACGCTTATACGCTCGGCTCAGAACACCTGGCGGAAGATGATGAACAGCACGAAGGCCAGCGTGATCGAGCACGGCAGCGTCAGCACCCAGGCAAGCAGCAGATTGCGCACCGTCGCCCATTGCAGCCCCGAACCGTTCGCCGCCATCGTTCCGGCAACGCCCGACGACAGCACATGGGTCGTCGACACCGGCAGTCCCAGCCGATCGGCCATGCCGATGGTCACCATCGCCACGAGTTCGGCCGCCGCACCCTGGCCGTAGGTCAGATGGCTCTTGCCGATCTTCTCGCCGACCGTGACGACGATGCGTTTCCAGCCGACCATGGTGCCGAGGCCGAGCGCCAGCGCGACGGCGACCTTCACCCAGATCGGGATGAACTTCGTCGCGTTGTCGACGGCCTTGTGATAGTCGGTGACCGCTTTCAGATCGGCCGCCTCCATCGGCAGCAGCTGCTTCTTGTCGATCAGCTTGAGCGCTTCGCCGATCAAATAGATGTCGTTGCGGGCGTTGCTGACCAGATCGGTCGGCACCGTCTCGACCGAGGCATAGGGCTGCAGGCCAGCCGTCGTGTTGTGGATGTAGGTCTGCAGCGCAACCGTCGTCTGGTCGCTCCATGTCCTGGTGCGCACGGCATCCTGGACGGCTGCCTTGGCATCGGTGACGGTGACGCCGGGCTTGGCATATTTGCCCAGCGCCGTTTCGACGCTGACCGAAGCAGACTTGTAGGCTTCGAGATAGTTGATGTCGGGGGTGCGGTTCAGCGCATAGGCCGTCGGCACGACGCCGATCAGGATCAGCATGATCAGGCCCATGCCCTTCTGTCCGTCATTGGAGCCATGCGCAAAGCTGACGCCGGTGCAGGTGAAGATGAGCAGGCCACGGATCCACCATGGCGGCGGCGTGTTGCCCTTCGGCGCCTCGTAGAGCGCCGGATTGCGCACCAGCAGCTTCATTACATAGAGCAGGATCGCCGCGGCGAAGAAGCCGATGATCGGCGACACCAGCAGGGTGACGCCGACATTGGTCGCCTGCGACCAGTCGACGCCGCTGGTGGCGCTGCCGGCGGGCGCCATGAACTGATTGGCAAGGCCGACGCCGATGATCGAACCGACCATCGTGTGCGAGCTCGACGCCGGCAGTCCGAGGAACCAGGTGCCGAGATTCCACAGGATCGCCGCCACAAGCAGCGCGAACACCATGGCGAAGCCCGAGGACGAGCCGACCTGCAGGATCAGCTCGACCGGCAGCAGCGACAGGATGCCGAAAGCGACCGCGCCGCTGGAGGTGAGAACCCCCAGGAAATTGAAGGCGCCCGACCACATGACGGCGAATTCGGCCGGCATCGAGCGCGTGTAGATAACCGTCGCCACTGCATTGGCGGTGTCATGGAAGCCGTTGACGAACTCGAAGCCGAGCGCGATCAGCAAGGCGATGCCAAGCAGGATCCACGGCACGGTCTTGGCCACCGCAAGATCCTGGCTGAGCGCGTAGCCGACATAGGCGATGCCGACGAGCACCAGCACGCCGAAGGCCGGCAGGAACCACTTCGCGCTGCCCGATTGATCCAGCGGATGATCCGGTCTCGGAATGCCCGCCTCGCTAGAAACTATGTCCACCATGTCCCACTCCAGATGCATTGCAGCAAAGAACTGGGAAGACGCTATGTCCGCACGATGAACCCTGTGTGACGCCGGCGAACGCCGCGTTCACGAACAGGCCCGCCGAAAAGCGGGTGGGCGGCGCCTATTTGGCAATCTCGAGCAGGGACGATACCAACAACTGGCGCTCGTCTTTCGACAGGACATCCGAATCGAAGAGGTTCATGCTGCGCAATCCCTCGATGGCGAGATAGCAGATCAACAGCGATTTGAGATCCGGCGTCTCGCCCTTCAGCCGCTCGAAAAGCTGCCGCTTGAAGGTCTTTATCGGCATCATGAAATCGGGATCCTCGGCGATGGCCGAGAAGATCCAGGACGCCGACGGCTGCTTTTCCTCGCAATCATTGGCCGACAGCCTGATGTAGACGGCCAGGGGATTTTCGTCCTTGTCATTTGTGCTGGCGGCTTCCAGCGCGTGCTCGAACTCGCGCAGATAGCCTTCGACCAAACCTTGCATCAATTTGGCCTTGGTCGGGAAATTGTAGAGGAGCCCTCCCTTCGACACGCCGGCACGGCTGGCGACGGCATCCAGCGACAGGCTGCCTGGTCCGGATTCCCGGGCAACATCAGCCGCCGCGGCGAGAATCTTCTCGCGCGAATTCGGTCTTTGGGCTCTCATGGTGCCTCCCATCGCAAGCTTAGGCCCAATTGACAAGACCGTCCAGACGGTACAGGAAGACCGCCATTATTTGAAATCGGGACCCGCAGTCGGTATGTGTCCCGATATCCGCGCTTCGCGCCGGATTTCGACTGAGGGGACTTCCTTGTTCAAGCGCATACTCCGTATCTTTATCATTGTTCTGGTTCTGGCCCTGCTCGTCGTCGTGGTCGGCGGCATCGTCGGCTTCAACTTCCTGCGCGACAACGGCATCAAGCAGTACTTCGCATCGATGAAGCCGCCGGCGGCAACCGTTTCGACGACCATCGCCAAGCCTTCGGCCTGGACGCCAGGCGTCGAGGCGATCGGCACGGTCAAGGCGGTGCGCGGTGTCGACCTGACGGTCGAGACTACCGGTATCGTCAAGGACATCCTTTTCCATGCCAACCAGAAGGTGGCGGACAATGCGGTTCTGCTGCAACTCGATGACGCCGTCGAGCGCGCCGACCTCGATGCACAGAAGGCGCAAGCCGCGCTAGACCAGACCTCACTTGCCCGCGCCATCGAACTGACCAGGCGTGGCGTTGGCTCCGACTCGACGCTGGACACGGCGCGTGCGGCGGCCTCGGCCTCGGCATCCCAAGTCACCAAGCTGCAGGCCGTGCTCGACCAGAAGCAGCTGACGGCGCCTTTCGGCGGCACGGTGGGTATCCCGAAGATCGATGTCGGCCAGTATCTGGCGCCCGGCACCGCCGTGGTGACATTGCAGGACCTCGACACGATGCGGGTCGATTTCACGGTTCCCGAACAGCAACTCGCCTTGCTCAAGATCGGCCAGACGATTCGATTGGGCTTTGGCGGCGAGGACAGGCCATTCGCAGGCGCCATTCGTGGCATAGACCCGAAGATCGACTCGTCCAGCCGGCTGGTGAACATCCGGGCGGAAGTCGCCAATCCCGATGGCAAGCTGACCCCCGGCCAGTTCGTGCAGGTGCGTGTCGAGCTGCCCGAAGAGCAGAACGTGCTGACCCTGCCGCAGACGGCGCTGACGACAAGTCTCTATGGCGACTACATCTTCGTGGTGCAGCCAGCCAAGCCCGC
>NZ_RZPW01000403.1:0-5649 GCF_003998455.1 Mesorhizobium sp. M7A.F.Ca.CA.001.08.2.1
GGGCCGGGCTGAGGGGCACGTTTCTTGTACCCAATAGGCCGGCAGGACAGAGGGGGCGCGAAGGATCGCCGACGTCCGCTTTCGTTCCGTTCTTGGCATGGCCTTGCCTACTGAAAATTCCGCCCCTTGGGCATGACCTGTTCCGCTTCTTCCGACAGCGTTGCGAGATCCTGCCGGATCGGCGCGCTTTGTTTGGCGGGGCTGGAGCGATCCGAACCGTCCTTGGCGAGGTCTCTCGGAGGAACCGCTGGTGCGGCCTCGCTGACCTTCTCCAGGAGCACGGTCAGCCAGGGCGTCAGATCCTCGATCCTCTCGGCAACGATGTGGACCACATCCGATTCCGACTGCAATTTCCCGGTGACCTTGACGAACCGGGCGCCCATGACGATGGGCCGGTAATGGTCGAAGGTTCTTTGCCAGAAGATGATGTTGGCCACCGCCTTGTCGTCCTCCAGCGTCAGGAAGATCGCATTGCCCTTGCCGGGGCGCTGCCGCACCAGCACGAGGCCGGCGACCGAGACGCGCCTGCCGTCGCGCACGGAAGGAAGATTCGCATTCGGGATGACGCCGGCGCGGTCGAGCCGCTCGCGCAGGAAGGCGACCGGATGCGCCTTCAGCGACAGGCCGAGCGCGCGGTAATCGTGGATGACATGCTCGCCGAGCGGCATTTTCGGCAGCCTCGTCTCCGGTTCCAGCTCGCGCAGGCGAAGCGCCGGCTGGTCGAACAGCGGCAGCCTTTCGGCGGCGCTCTTGCCGTCGAGCGCGCGCACCGCCCACAGGGCTTCGCGACGGTCAAGACCGAGCGAGCGGAAGGCATCGGCCTGCGCCAGTTTTTCGATCTCGCCGACATCGAGGCCGGAGCGCAGCCAGACATCCCTGACGGATACATAGCCTGAGCCGCGCCGCTCGACGAAAGCCTCCATGCGCTCCTTCGACAGGCCCTTGATCTGCCTGAAGCCGAGCCGGACGGCATGCTTCGTCTCGATGACGCCGCGCATTTCGGCATGGCGTGGCAGGATGCGGGCCGGATCGAAAGGCGCCTTTTCCAACGTACAATCCCACACCGAAAAATTGACGTCGACGTCGCGGATGTCGACGCCATGGTCGCTTGCGTCGCGCACGAGTTGGGCCGGCTGGTAAAACCCCATCGGCTGCGAATTCAGGATCGCGGCGCAGAACACGTCGGGATAGAAGGTCTTGAACCAGCAGGAGGCATAGACGAGCAGGGCGAAGGAAGCAGCATGGCTTTCGGGAAAGCCGTATTCGCCAAAGCCCTCGATCTGCTTGAAGCAGCGCTCGGCGAAGTCCTTCGTGTAGCCCTTGCCGACCATGCCATTGATCATACGGTCGCGGTAATTGCCGATGGTGCCGGTGCGCTTGAAGGTGGCCATGGCGCGGCGCAGTTCATCGGCTTCGCCCGGTTTGAAACCGCCGGCGACGATGGCGATATTCATCGCCTGTTCCTGGAACAGCGGTACGCCAAGCGTCTTCTTGAGGATCGCTTCCAGCTCCGGCTTTTGATACTCGGCCTGTTCCTTGCCTTGCCGGCGGCGCAGATAGGGATGAACCATGTCGCCCTGGATCGGGCCCGGCCGAACGATCGCCACCTCGATGACGAGATCGTAAAAATTGTCTGGCTTGAGACGCGGCAGCATCGACATCTGGGCCCGCGATTCGATCTGGAAGACGCCGAGCGTGTCGGCGCGGCAGATCATCTTGTAGACCTGCCTGTCCTCCGGCGGCAGGGTGGCCAACACATAGGGCTGCCCATACTCATCCCGCGCATTAGGATAGTGATCCGTGAGCAAGGTGAAGGCGCGTTGCAGGCAGGTCAGCATGCCGAGCGCCAGCACGTCGACTTTCAAGATCTTCACCGCGTCGAGATCGTCCTTGTCCCATTCGACCATCTTGCGCTCGTCCATCGCCGTCTTGACGATAGGCACAATCTCGTCGAGCCGGTCCCTGGTGATGACGAAGCCGCCGACATGCTGGGAGAGATGGCGGGGGAAGCCCATGATCTCATTGGCACGCTCCATCACGTGCCTCGACACCGGGTCGGTGCGGTCGAGGCCGCCGGCGCGGGCTTCCTTCTCGCCAAGCTCCGATGTCGACCAACCCCAGATCGAGCCGGAAAGCGATGCCCTGACATCCTCGGACAGGCCCATCGCCTTCGACACTTCGCGCAGCGCCGACCGGCCGCGATAGCTGATGACGGCGGCGGCAAGTGCCGTGCGCTTGCCGCTGTATTTCTCGTAGATGTACTGGATTACAGTTTCGCGCTTTTCGTGCTCGAAATCGACGTCGATATCCGGCGGCTCGTTTCTCTCCTCGGAAATGAAGCGCTCGAAGAGCGAATCGATTTTTTCCGGCCCCACTTCGGTGATGCCGATGCAGAAGCAGACGACCGAATTGGCGGCTGATCCACGTCCCTGGCAGAGAATATCCTTGCTGCGCGCGAACTTGACGATGTCGTAGACAGTCAGGAAATAGCGGGCATAGTTGAGGCGTTCGATCAAAGCGAGCTCTTCCTCGATGCGCTTGGTCACGGAATCCGGCACACCAGCCGGATAGCGGTTCGCCGCTCCCTCCCGCGCCAGTCGCGCCAGCTCAGCCTGTGGACCAAGACCCGATTCCGTCGGCTCGTCGGGGTAATTGTACTGGAGGTCGCCAAGCGAAAAAGTCAGCTCTTTCGCAAACCGCAGCGTCTCGGCCAGCGCCTGCGGATGCCGGCGGAACAGGCGGCCCATCTCCATCGGCGGCTTCAGATGGCGCTCGGCATTGGCGGAGAGTTGCAGCCCGACCTCGGCAACGGGCGTGTTGAGGCGGATCGCGGTCAGCACGTCCTGCAACGGGCGTCGTTCGGCGGTGTGATAAAGAACGTCGTTGGTCGCCATCAGCGGAATGCCGGCGCTCTCGGCAAGTGCTGCCGCCTGCTCGATGCGGAAACGGTCATTGCCGGCGTAGTCGGGCGAAACGCCAAGCCGCAGGTTCCTGCCGAAACGGCCCTTGAGCTCACCAAGCAAGGCAAGACTGTCTTGCGCCCCCGTCGACAGACCGGGCAGGACCGCCAGCGACATCAGGTCACCCCATTCGAGCAGGTCGCCGCGCTGGAGAAGGGTGGCGCCTTTTTCGTTCTCGTCGCGCAGATTGGCTTGCGTCAGCATGCGGCAGAGGTGCCCCCAGCCCTTGCGGTCCTGGGGATAGGCGAGGATGTCCGGCGTGCCGTCGTCAAAAACCAGCCGGCAGCCGGGGTGATAGGAGAGTTTTTCGACCTTGGCCTGCTGCCAGGCGCGCACCACGCCGGCCACCGTGTTGCGGTCGGCAAGTCCGATCGCCGAGAAGCCCAGGAGCTTGGCCGCGACCACCATCTCCTCCGGCTTGGAGGCGCCGCGCAGGAAGGAGAAATTCGACTGGATGCCGAACTCGGCATAGGGAATGACGGTCAGCGCGTTCATGCGAAGACTCCATGCAGGAACCAGCGCGGCGGGACTTGCGAGGCGCCGCCGTAGAGGCCTTGCCGGTAGAGCCAGTAGCGGCGGCCGTCGGCATCCTCGATGCGGAAATAGTCGCGCGTCGATGCCGCCTCGTCGCTTGGCGCTTCCCGCCACCATTCGGCGGCGATGCGTTCCGGCCCTTCGGCGCGCTTGACCCGGTAGAGCGCGCGCCGCCAGCGGAAGTTCAGCGGCGGTCCTTCCGGCATTTCGGTGGCCGGCACATCGATGGGTTCGGGCGAGCGGAACAGCCGGATCGGTCGTTCCGGCGGAAATATGGTTTTTGGTGCCTGCAGCCTGTCCGGCTTCTTCGGCGGCGTGGTCCGGCACGGCGCGTCGGTGAAGGGGATGGTGGCGACGGCACGCTCCGGCAGATGGCTTTCGACCGCGACCGGCCGGAGAACCGCGCCATCGCCGAGCCGGGCGCGGATGCGGTCGGCGAACAGCGCGATATCGGCGCCGTCGTCGGTCACCTCGCCGGCAAGATCGGCCTGCTGCATGTCGAAGGTGGCTGATGCCAACACCGAGAGCCGCACCAGATCGAAACCATAGCCGGCATCGATATCCTGTTCGAGCGCGGCCAGCCTTTCATGGAACAGTTTCTGGATCAGCATGGGTTCGCGCATCGGCCGCGAGGTACCGAGCGCGATGCGGCTGACGGCGCCGTCGACGCGAAAGAGCAGCAGCGCCAGCGTCCGGGCGCCCTCGCCGCGGCGCTCGAGGTCGGTCTTCAAGGTCGCCGCCAGCATGCCCACCAGCCGTTCGATGTCCTCGGTCAGGGTGACGGGTTCGGCGAGGTGGCGTTCGACCGAAAGCGGCGCGACGGGCAGGCGCGGCGACACCGCCTCGTCGAGCCGGCCAAGCGCCTGGTCGAGGCGCAGGAGCAGCAGGGCGCCGAAGCGGCGGGCGAGCGGCGCGCGCGGTGCCGCCATGACGGCGCCCGCCGTGCGCAGGCCCACACTTTCCAGGCTGGTGCGGGTCGAAGGTTCTATGCGCAGCGCGGCCAGCGGCAGGGGCGCCAGCAGCGCCTCCTCCTCGCCTGACACAACGATGCGGTCGCCGCAAAAGCGTGCCGCCGCCCAGGCCGCACCCGGCGTCGCGGCAAGCCCGGCGCGGACATCGAAACCCTGATGGAAGAAGCGCGACAGGATGTCGTCCAGCATGGCGCGCTCGCCGCCGAACAGATGGGTGCAGCCGGTGACGTCGAGAAACAGGCCGTCTGCCCCGTCCAGCGCCACCAGCGGGGTGTAGCGGTCGCACCAGTCGGCGAGGCCTTCGAGCAGGCGGCGATCGGCTTCCGGATCGGCCTCGACGACGTCGATCGACGGATGCATGGCGCGCGCATCGGCGATGCCCATGTCGCGCTTCAGGTGCAGCGCCTCAGCCCGCTCGTCGAGGGCCGAGATGCGCTGTGCGTTGCGGTCGCGATGGCTGATCACGAGCGGCGGGTGAGATGGGTGATCCGACGACCGGGAACGCCAGGACCGCCCCAGACGCTGGCGCAGGATCCTTTCCGCCGCCAGATAGGGAAACCACAGGGACAGGATTCTTTGCCCGGTCTCTTGCCTCGCCCGCTCTTTCGTCGAATGCGCGTTCATCGGGGTTCCACTCCAGTGTGAATTGTCCAGGCAGGGCCGTGCGGCTCTTGCCGATGGTGAGGGTGAAGGCCGGGCGGCCGATCGAGCCGGCCAGCGGCCCGGCGATGGTGTCGCGCGGCACCGCCGGCGCCGAGGCGACGATGAGGCGGACGGGTGCCGCCGTCGGTTCGGGCCCAGCCGCCTGCCGCAGCAGGAACACCGGCCGGCCGGCCGCTTGCGCCCTTGCATGCAGCCGGCGTGTCGCGGTCAGGTCA
Organism: Mesorhizobium sp. M7A.F.Ca.CA.001.08.2.1; assembly: GCF_003998455.1. Lineage (NCBI taxonomy): Bacteria > Pseudomonadati > Pseudomonadota > Alphaproteobacteria > Hyphomicrobiales > Phyllobacteriaceae > Mesorhizobium > Mesorhizobium sp. M7A.F.Ca.CA.001.08.2.1. The sequence continues at coordinate 5,344 of NZ_RZPW01000403.1, forward strand.
AGCCGCTGCGGATTGCCGCGGATTTCCAGGATGACGGCGGCGAGCGCCGTCATCCGGGCCGCCTCCTCGGCGACCCACAGTGCATCGACGAGCCTTGGCGCCTCGGAAAACAGCAATTGCTCCGGCTCGATGCCGAACGAGGCGTGAAGCCCCCTGGCATAGGGAAAGCCGGCCTCGCGAAAAATCTCCGATGTGCCGATCCACAGCACCGGCAGCCCCGGCGTTTGCTTGAGGATCAGGCTGGTGAGCGACAAAGCGAAGCCGGCGACGGCCCCGGCATCGCGGGTTTCAAGCCCATGGATTTCG
>NZ_RZPW01000404.1:0-5636 GCF_003998455.1 Mesorhizobium sp. M7A.F.Ca.CA.001.08.2.1
ATCGCACTCTGCCGCCGTCCCTACAACTGGCGGCACGCAACAATGTGGTTGTTAAATTCGTCATAGGCAGGAAGGGCAACATAAATAAGTTGCGCATCCTGGAGACCTCAGGGTCGGCGGCTTTCGATCAGGCGGCGCTTGGCATTATCCGCAAAGCAGCCCCCTTCCCTTCGATTCCACCACAGGCAGCAAGCGCAAGTTTGGAGTTCGAGACCGAAATCGGCCCATTTTGAATGTGCGCAGAACAAAACGCTGCGGCCGCAAATCATCAACATCCCTGTGAGAGGAAACCACCATGTACATCGCCATGAACCGCTTCAAGGTGCAGACCGGCTCGGTGAACGATTTCGAGGCCGTGTGGAAGAACCGCGATTCCAGCCTTGCGGAGATGAAGGGGTTCCGCGAATTCCACCTGCTGCGAGGCCCGGTCAACGAGACCGAAGGCTACACGCTGTTTGCATCGCACACGGTGTGGGCGAGCCACGATGATTTCATCGCCTGGACCAAGTCCGAGAATTTCCGCGCCGCCCACAGGAATGTCGGCACGACGAAGGTCCACTATCTCGGCCACCCCCAGTTCGAGGGCTTTTCGGTCGTCGAAGGCGCGTAATGCATGTCGCCCAAAAGTGGTCCCGGTTTTGGGACAACGACATGCATAAAACAAAAGAGATAGAGACATTCACCGTTTCCACGAAACGGTGAATGGCTCTATCGACCGGCCGGAGTCAGGCTCCGGCCAGCAAGCTCGCATTGCCGCCCGCGGCGGTGGTGTCGACGCAGACGGCCCGCTCATGTGCATAAGCCGCCGGGTTCAACACTTCGCTGACCAGCGGCACGATCGGGCCTGAGCGATCAGCGATAACCCTGCGCACGATGCGCGCGGCCTCTGGTGTGCCGGAAAAAGCAACGATATCGACGCGCAACGAGCGTGCCTCGACCGGATCAGGCCGCCCGTCGATGGCGGCCAGCGGGAGGCCCTTGCCGGTCAGAGCGGAAAGGGCTGCCGGCGCGCCCGGTGCAACGGCCAGCACCGCGTTGCCGGCGGCGAGCGCCTGGATCGTCTGCGCCAGCAGCGTATCACCATCGGGACCAAGGCACAGCACCCGTCCACGTGGCGACAGCGAGAGCGTGTTGGCTTCGCCGGTCGGCCCGGGCAGGTCGACCTGGCCGAAATCGATGCCGGCGGCCGCACCAATGGCCGCAGCACCCTTGCCGCGCAGATGCTTCCTCAGAATGGCGATCCGGTCCGGACGCGTCGACCAGCCGCCAAGTGTGGGATCAGGCAGATTGTCGGCAAGCTCGGTCGCCGTGACCTTGTGGCCATCCTGCACATGGGTGCCGGCCTCCGGCCCCTTGCGGAAGCGGCGGAGATAGTGCGGACCGCCGGCCTTCGGCCCGGTGCCGGAAAGCCCCTCGCCGCCAAACGGCTGCGAACCGACGACGGCGCCGATCTGGTTGCGGTTGACATAGATGTTGCCGGCATGGATGCCATCGACGAAATGCTGCACGCGGCCCTCGATGCGGGTGTGCAGGCCGAAGGTCAGGCCATAACCCTTGCGGTTGATGGCGGCGATGACGGCGTCGATCTGGTCGGCGTCGAAACTGGCGACATGCAGCACCGGCCCGAACACCTCGCGCTCCATGTCCTCGATACCCTTGACCCGGAAGACATGCGGCGCGACGAAGCGACCTTCCCTGGGCGCCTCGAGCTTGGCGATCAGCCTGCCCTGCAGGCCCATCTTCGTGCAATACTCGCGGATCGAGCTTTGCGCCTCGTCGTCGATAACCGGGCCGACATCGGTCGAAATCCGCCAGGGATCGCCGACGTTGAGCGCCTCCATGGCGCCCTTCAGCATCTCCAGCATCTTCTTCTCGACGTCCTTCTGCACGTAGAGTACGCGCAGCGCCGAGCAGCGCTGGCCGGCACTCTGGAAGGCGGAGGCGAGGATATCGCGCACCGCCTGTTCGGGCAGCGCGGTGGAATCGACGATCATGGCGTTGAGGCCGCCGGTCTCGGCGATCAGCATGGCGTCGGGCGCGGCCGTCCCGGCCAGCTGCTTCTCGATCAGCTTGGCAACCTCGGTCGAACCTGTGAAGCAGACGCCAGCGATGCGCGGATCGGCGGTGAGCGGCCCGCCGACCGATGGGCCGTCGCCAGGGAGCAACTGGATGACGTCTTCCGGCACGCCGGCCTCGCGCAGCAGTTCGACGGCGCGGAAGGCGATCAGCGGCGTCTGCTCGGCCGGCTTGGCGTTCACCGAATTGCCGGTGACGAGCGCTGCCGCGATCTGGCCGGTGAAGATGGCGAGCGGGAAATTCCACGGCGAAATGCAGACAATGGCGCCGCGCGCTTGCGTGCCCGCCTCCGCATTGGCCGCCTCAGTGGCGTAGTAGCGCAGGAAGTCGACGGCTTCACGCACCTCGGCGACGCCGTCGGCCAGCGATTTGCCGGCCTCGCGGGTGGCGAGTGCAAAGAACTCGACGGCATTCGCCTCATAGAGATCGGCGGCACGGTTGAGGATGGCGGCGCGCTCGGCGACGGGACGCTTCGCCCAGGCCGGTTGCGCTTCCACCGCAAAGCGCACGGCGGTCGCGACTTGCTTGGCAGCTGCTTCGCTGACCGTGCCGACCACTTCGGAAGGCTTTGCCGGGTTGACGATCGGACGCTGCTTGCCATAGCCGGCGGCCCGCGTAATCGGCTTGGCATGCCAGCGATCCGGCCCGGCGAAGGCCGCCCTGGCCTTGTCGATCGCCGCCAGCGTCACCGTGTCGGTGATGTCGAATCCTTTCGAATTGCGACGCCCGGCTCCAAAAATCTGGGAAGGCCGGGCAATCGCCGGATTGACTGCCGGACCCTGGCTTTCGACCGTCTCGAGCGGATCGCGCGCAATGTCCTCCGGCTCGACATCCTCATCGGTCAGCTGGTGCACGAAGGAGGAGTTGGCGCCGTTCTCCAGCAGCCGGCGCACCAGATAGGCCAGTAGATCGGAATGCGCTCCGACCGGTGCATAGATACGGCAGCGCGTGCCTTCGGACCGTCGCACCGTCTCGTGCAGCGCCTCACCCATGCCGTGCAGGCGCTGGAACTCGAAGGCGTCGCGATTGTCAGCCATCGACAGAATGGCGGCGACGGTATGGGCGTTGTGGGTGGCGAACTGCGGGTAGATGCGGTCGGTCATGCCAAGCAGCTTCTTGGCGCAAGCCATGTAGGAGACGTCGGTGTTGGCCTTGCGGGTGAAGACGGGATAGCCGGTGAGTCCCAACGTCTGCCCCCGCTTGATCTCGGTGTCCCAATAGGCGCCCTTGACCAGCCGAACCATGATGTTGCGGTCGTATTTCTTGGCCAGCGCATAGAGCCAGTCGATGGCGAAGGCCGCGCGTGGCCCATACGCCTGCACCACCACGCCAAACCCGTTCCAGCCGGCGAGCTCTGGCTCGGCCAGCACCCGCTCGATGACGTCGAGCGACAGATCGAGGCGGTCAGCCTCCTCGGCGTCGATGTTGAGACCCATGCGCGAGTGGCGCGCGGCCAGCGCCAGCGACAAGAGCCGCTCAGCCATCACAGGCAGCATCTCGTCCTTCTGCGCCACCTCGTAACGCGGATGCAGTGCCGAAAGCTTGACCGAGATGCCGTGGTTCTGCCTGATATCAGGACCGTTGGAGCCGGAATCGAGCGACGAAATCGCGTCGGCATAGGCCTTGTGATAGCGCAAGGCGTCGGCCTCGGTGCGGGCCGCCTCGCCCAGCATGTCGAAGGAATAGAGATAACCCTTTTGGGTCATCGGCCGGCCGCGCTTGACGGCTTCAGTGATGGTGCGGCCGAGCACGAACTGCTCGCCCATCTCGCGCATGGCGGCGGCCACCGCCTTGCGGATGACCGGCTCGCCCAGCCGCCGCACCATAGAACGCAGCGTGCCCTCGATGCCGCCCTCGCCTTCGTCGAGGACGCGGCCGGTCAGCATCAGCGCCCAGGTCGAGGCGTTGACGAAGATGGAGCTCGAACCGCCCGAATGCGCCGACCAGTCGTGCGGCGCGATCTTGTCGGCGATGAGGTCGTCCATCGTCTCGGTATCGGGCACGCGCAGCAGTGCCTCGGCCAGGCACATCAGCGCCACGCCTTCCTTGGTGGAGAGACCGTAAGCGGAGAGGAAGACTTCCATCAGCCTTGGATCCGACGAACCGCGCACCGCGCGCACCAGATCGGCGGCACGAGCCGAGATCGCCTTGCGGTCTTTCCCGGAGAGCCCCGTCGCCTCGGCAAGCCGCTTCACGGCCTCGTCTTCGTCGGGCAGGTAGTTGGCGCGGATCTGCTGGCGGATGGCATCGAGCGCTGGCATGGCGGTCCCGTGGATCGAGCAAAGGGGATCGGGCCGGCGGTCACCGGACCGAATGGCGCAAGCTAGCACAAGTGCAAAATTTCGGCCGGTCCAAAGAAATCGACACTGTAGGTCATTCGATCTATCCTAGCGGCATATAACTGACATTTGGACTGCAATTTCGATGACAGAAGACCAATTGGACCGCATAGATCGGAATATCCTGGCCGCACTTGCAAGCGATGGCCGGCTTTCCATGTCAGAACTAGCCGCGAAGGTCGGCCTGTCGAAGACGCCGGTGCAGGCGCGGGTGAAGCGGCTTGAGAAGGACGGCTATATCAGAGGCTACCAGGCGATCGTCGACCGCGAGCGCATGGGCGAAGGCCATGTCGCATTCGTCCAGGTGAAATTGTCCGACACCAGATCCGCCGCGCTCGACGCCTTCAACCGGTCCGTACAGGCTGTGCCGGAGATCGAACAGTGCCACATGATGGCATCGAGCTTCGATTATCTGCTGAAAGTCCGCACCAGGGACATCGCCGCCTACCGCCGCGTCCTCGGCGAGCGCATCTCGGCCCTGCCCCATGTCGCCCAGACCTCGACCTTTGTGGCGATGGAGACCGTGAAGGATCGGTAGATCACTCCGAAAGCGTCTTCAAGAACGCCACCAGAGCAGCGCGTTCTCGGTCTGAAAGCTCCAACGGGTGAACCTCTGATACCCCTTCGACGCTGGGCGCGGCCTTCGCATAGTGCGCCACGACCTCGTCGAGCGACGAAAACTGCCCGGCATGCATATAGGGCGGTCGCGTTGCCGCACCGCGCAGAGACGGCGTCTTGTAGGCGCGGATGAGTTGTGGCGCATTCTTGACCATGAAGCGCAGTTCGCCGCAGGCGGCAACGTCGCCGTCCCGATAGGCGCCAAGGCAGTTGAACGGGTCGGCCTCGACTTGGTGCACGGCATCGATGCGGCCGCGATCCGGCGGCAGGCCCGCAACAGGCGGCACGCCGGTGTTGTGAAAGCTGTTGTCGGTGAAGCGCGGGCCGTTGTGACAGGTCACGCAATTGGCCTTGCCGATGAACAGTTTAAGCCCAAGGATTTCTTGTTTGGAAAAGACAGCATCGCCCTTCGGCTCGGCACCGGTGGCGAGGTCCAGCGCAAAGCGGTCGAAGCGCGCTGGCGTGGGCGCGATCGAGCGTTCGAAGGCGGCAATCGCCTTGCCGATATTGACGAAGACACCGTTGATGGCGTCGCGCTGCGCGCTGCTCATGGCATTCCAGGCTGCTTTCTCGGCATCGTTTCCAAGTGGGCTGGCATTCAAC
>NZ_RZPW01000405.1:0-5623 GCF_003998455.1 Mesorhizobium sp. M7A.F.Ca.CA.001.08.2.1
CGGTGTTGGCGTCCCCGGCGCGCTGCTCGAATTCTGGCAGGCCAATGCCGGCGGCCGCTACCGCCACAAGAAGGACGGCTATCTGGCGCCGCTCGACCCGAACTTTGGCGGCTGCGGGCGCGCCATAACAGGCGAGGATGGCGGCTACGCCTTTCGCACTGTCAAGCCCGGCCCCTATCCCTGGCCGAACGGGCCGAACGACTGGCGGCCCTCGCACATCCATTTCTCGGTCTTCGGCCACGGCTTTGCGCAGCGGCTGATCACGCAGATGTATTTCGAGGGTGATCCGCTGATCTGGCACTGCCCGATCGTGCGCGGCATCCCCGACAAGGCCGCCGTCGAAACGCTGATCGCCACGCTCGACATGCAGGCGACGATCCCCTTCGACGCGCGCGCCTACAAGTTCGACATCGTGCTGCGCGGGCGCCGCGCGTCGCTGTTCGAAAACAGGCTGGAGGGCAATTGATGGCCCAGTCGCTCGACCGGCTCAGGGAAAGCCCCTCGCAGACCGCCGGACCTTATGTCCATATCGGGCTGACGCCCAATTTCTGCGGCATCGGCGGCGTCTATGCGACCGACCTTGGTGCGACCATGGTCAACGACAAGACCAAGGGGGAGCGCATCGGCCTGCGCATCCGGGTGCTCGACGGTACCGGCACGCCGCTCAAGGATGCGCTGATCGAGATCTGGCAGGCAGATGCGGATGGGCTCTACAATTCGCCGGCTGAACTGCGCGGCGCGGCCGATCCGAACTTTTTCGGCTGGGGCCGTTGCCCGACCGACATGGACACCGGTCTGTGCACGTTCGAGACGATCAAGCCGGGCCGCGTGCCGTTCAGGGACGGAAGCCTGATGGCCCCGCACATCACCCTCTGGATCGTCGCGCGCGGTATCAATCTCGGCCTGCACACACGCCTGTATTTTTCCGATGAGGAAAAGGCCAATGCCGGGGATGCGATCCTGGCGCACATCGAGCACCGCGTCCGCGTGCCGACGCTGATCGCCGAGCGCAACGGCGATATTTATGTTTTCGACATCCATCTCCAGGGGGAGAAGGAAACGGTCTTCTTCGACAGCTGATGGTCAGGAGGAGCAGGATATGACCGTATCGCCCTTCGACCATCCACTGCTCTCCGCTCTTCTCGGCGACGAGGAGGCGAACCGGCATTTTTCCGTCGAGGCGGAAATCGAGGCGATGCTTGCCTTCGAGCGGGCGCTGGCGCAAGCGGAAGCTGAAAACGGGATTATCACCAAGGATGATGCCGCCGCGATCGTGGCCGCACTTGCCACATTCCGGCCCGACACCGCCTTGCTGCGGGCTGCCGTCGCCAAAGACGGCGTCATTGTGCCGGAACTGGTACGCCAGATCAGGGCGGCGGTCAGCGAACCGCATGGCGATAAAGTGCATTTCGGCGCAACCAGCCAGGATGTCCTCGATACCGGCCTGGTGTTTCGGCTGAAGTCCATCGTCGAGCATCTCGGCCTGCTCCTGACCGAGACCATTATACGGCTCGTCTCGCTCGGAGAGCGGTTTGGCGGCAGGGCGCTGACGGGAATGACGCGCATGCAGCCAGCCATTCCGATCAAAGTGGCCGATCGCGTCAGGACGTGGCGGGCGCCACTGCAACGGCATCAGGAAAGATTGTCGGAACAGTCGAGGCGTCTGCTGGTTGTGCAGTTCGGCGGTGCCGCCGGCACGCTGGAAAAGCTGGGCGACAAAGGTCCGGCGGTGCGCGCAGCACTGGCCGCAAAGCTCGGCCTTGGCGACGCACCGCATTGGCAGAACCAGCGTGACGCACTCGCCGATTTCGCCGGCCTGATGTCGCTGCTATCAGGCAGCCTCGGCAAATTCGGCCAGGACATCGCGCTGATGGCGCAAGGTGGAACCGAGATCGAGCTTTCCGGCGGCGGCGGCTCTTCGGCCATGCCGCACAAGCAGAACCCGGTGAAGGCCGAAGCGCTGGTGGCGCTTGCCCGCTTCAACGCCACGCAGCTTGCGGGCATGCATCACGCGCTCGTGCATGAGCAGGAGCGCTCGGGCGCTGCCTGGACGCTGGAATGGCTATTGCTGCCGCAAATGGTCATCGCGACGGCCGCGTCGCTCCGCCTTGCCGCTGAGCTGGCCGCACAGGTCGAAAGTCTCGGCCACTGATGCGCACGCAAATCGTCATCGTCGGGTCCGGACCGTCCGGCCTGCTGCTTGGGCAGCTTCTGGCCGGCATCGGCGTCGAGACGGTCATTCTGGAACGCGCGAGCCGCGAGCACGTGCTTGGCCGAGTGCGGGCAGGGGTGCTCGAACAGGGCACCGTCGAATTGCTGGAACAGGCCGGCGCGGCGGCAAGGCTGCACGCGGAAGGACTGCCGCATTCCGGCATCTCGCTCGCCTTCGACGGACGCCTGCACCGCATCGACCTCGAGGCACTGACCGGCGGCAGGCATGTCACCGTCTATGGCCAGACCGAGGTGACGCACGATTTGATGGACAAGCGCGATGCGGAGGGACTGACCACGATCTACGAGGCGGCAAATGTCGCGTTGCACGATTTCGACGGCGCCGCACCTTTCGCGACCTATGACAAGGACGGGGTCACGCATCGCATCGATTGCGACTTCATTGCCGGCTGTGACGGCTATCACGGCGTCAGCCGCAAATCGGTGCCCGAGCGTGCGCTGAAAATCTTCGAGCGGCAGTATCCGTTCGGCTGGCTCGGCGTGCTGGCCGAAGTGCCGCCGGCCGATCACGAACTGGTCTACGCCAATCATGAAAGGGGGTTTGCCCTGTGCTCGATGCGCTCGACGCACCGCAGCCGTTACTATGTGCAGTGCCCCGAGGGCGACCGTGTCGAGGCGTGGTCGGATGAGCGCTTCTGGGACGAGCTGCGCCGCCGCTTGCCCGAGCAGACGGCGGCAAGCGTCGTCACCGGCCCATCCTTCGAGAAATCGATCGCGCCACTGCGCTCCTTCGTTGCCGAGCCGATGCGCTTCTGCCGGCTGTTCCTGGTCGGCGACGCCGCCCACATCGTGCCGCCGACCGGCGCCAAGGGTCTGAACCTCGCTGCCAGCGACGTGCGCTATCTCTTCTCGGGTTTGTGCGACTTCTATCGCGACAAATCCGCGGCTGGCATCGACTGCTATTCGCAAAAGGCGCTGGCACGGGTCTGGAAGGCGGTTCGCTTTTCCTGGTGGATGACGACGATGCTGCATCGTTTTCCCGACACCGGCGAGTTCGGCCAGCGCATCCAGGAGGCCGAGCTCGACTATCTCGTGCAGTCGCGTGCCGCATCGACCGCGCTCGCGGAAAACTATGTCGGCCTGCCCTATTGAGGGCTGCGGATCATCCGGCGCCTTGCTGCCTGGCAAAATCCAAAAGCATCGGGCGCTGCCCCTTGAGGATTTTCACCTCGGCCTCGGGCAAGGTGAACCAGCCCGCTCTGTCGACCTCCGGGAACTCCTTCAGGGATCCTGACCTTGGCGGCCATTCCATGGTGAAAATGTTGCTCTTGATGGCGGCCACGTCGATGTCGATGGTCGCCTCGACAGACCAGGCCGAGACGATCTTGCCACCGGGTTGTTTGTAGTCGCCAAGCCGCGCGAAGGTGCCGTCGACCCTGACGCCGAGCTCTTCCTCGGTCTCGCGTTGCGCTGCCGTCAACTCATCCTCGTCCTCGCCGACGAGGCCCTTTGGGATCGACCACGCACCGTCGTCCCTTCTTCGCCCAGAACGGTCCGCCCGGGTGAACCAGCAACACCCTGAGATCGCCATCGCTGCGGCGATAGATCAGCAATCCCGCACTGCGTTTTGCCATTTTTGTACGTCCATTTGCGAAGCCGGCAGCCTGCCGATGGTCCTTGAATCGTTGATGCGAACCTTGCACTAGGGGATTGCGACGCTATGTCAGGCGCGTCTGCATTGCACCTCGGTCGCGAGTCCGGCAATCTGATACCATCGCTTATTTGGCGGCTCGAAGGCTAGGTGACGATGCAACTCGGTCTTATTGGCTACTATAGCGACTTCGTGGTGTATCCGCTGGTGATCGCCGTGCTGACAGTGGCCGGGCTGCTCGAGGCTGGCGAAGAGAGTGCGCCAGGCTGGATCGGCACTGTCCTCGCCTGTCTCGGCCTCTGGACGCTGATCGAGTATGTGCTGCACAGGTTCGCTCTTCACCATATTCCTTACGTCAAGGACCTGCACGACCGTCACCATGTCGAGGAACGCAGTTCTGTGGGCACGCCAACCTGGCTCAGTCTCGGCGTGCATGCGCTGGTCGCGTTTGTGCCCGTTTGGGTGGTCTCAGATTTCGCCACCGCGAGCGCGGTGAGCTGCGGGTTGATGCTGGGATATCTGTGGTACATCAGCATCCACCACATGATCCATCACTGGCACCCGGCGCATCCGAGCTATCTCTACACGCTCAAGCGCCGTCATGCGGTGCATCACCACATCGACGAAACGGCCAATTTCGGTGTGACTTCGGCATTCTGGGATCGCGTTTTCGGCACGGCGCAGCTCTGAAGTCCTCAGTCCTCGCCGTTCAGCGCCTCTTTCCGCGACCGCCGGAAGTCTTGGCTCCGCGAGGCCCGCTCTGGACCGGCGTGTTGTTCTGGTTCTCGTCGGACAGTTTTCGCCAGCGGGCAAGGCGCTCCGGGTCGAGCGTCCCCGCCTTCAAGGCAGCCTGAACCGCGCAACCCGGCTCGTGCACATGCGTGCAGTCGCGGAACTTGCAGAGCGGTGCAAGCTCGGTGATTTCGGCAAACAGCGTGTCGATGCCGTAGCCGACATCGCTGACCTGCAGCGTCCGCATGCCCGGCGTGTCGATCACCCAGCCACCGCCGGCGATTGAATGCAGCGATCGCGACGTGGTGGTGTGGCGTCCCTTGGAATCGTGCTCGCGGATGCCCCCGGTCTGTTGCGGCGATTGCTGCGCCGATCCGGCCAGCGTGTTGACCAGCGTCGATTTGCCGACGCCGGAGGAGCCGATCAGCGCCACCGTCTGGCCGACACCGCACCAGGCAGCCAGGACGGTTGCCGCATCCGATGTGCGGGGGTTCAGCATCACCACCGGCAATCCACGCTGCAACGCCGCAGCTTGCTTCTGGTAGGTCTCGGCGTCTTCAGCGGTATCGGCCTTGGTCAGCAGGATCACCGGCGTCGTTCCGGCCTCGTTGGCCAGCGCCAGATAGCGCTCGAGCCGGGCGGGATTGAAGTCGGCATTGCACGAGGTGACGATGAACAGCGTATCGACATTGGCCGCGGCAAGCTGCGGCACCCTGCCGCCGCCCTGGGTGCGGCGTTCCAGCACCGTCTTGCGGGTCAGGCGGCGCTTCACAAGGTGTTCATGCCCATCGACCAGCACCCAGTCTCCGACGGCATAGTCACCGGTGTTTGCCTGCGCCGCCAGCGTCAGATCGACCGGCCCTGCCTGGGACAGGCCGGTCAGGCGATCGCGGTGGACGGTGGCGATCCGCGTCGGGACAAGATTGGCTTCGCCGGGCTCGAGCTGGTCGCCGAAAAATTCGGTCCAGCCCAGGCTGGCGAGCGATGGCGTGGAGTGATCCGTCACGGCTTTGACCACGGCGTCACGGACATTGGACGGTATCCCTGGCAGGGGGGGCGAACGGGGTG
>NZ_RZPW01000406.1:0-5621 GCF_003998455.1 Mesorhizobium sp. M7A.F.Ca.CA.001.08.2.1
TTCATGGGCCGTCTGCGGCCCGCGCAGCAACAGCAAGCCGATCAAGGCGGTCTGCGGTGTGGTCAGCGAGAAGCGCTGCGCCATCTGGTGCTCGTAGCGCTCGACACGCGAACCGAACATCTGCCGCACCAGCCCCTTTTGTTCGAGCAGCTTCAGCCCCCGGTGCACCTCGCTCTGCTCCAGCGCCATCACCGGCTCGCGCGCCGTCTTCTGGTTGGCGGCGGCCAGTGCCGCGTTGAGCGTCAGCGGATAGACATCCGGCGTCAGCTCCTTCTTCTCGATCAGGCAGCCGAGAATGCGAGCTTCCACAGGGGAAAGGATGGGAAGGTCATCGCTCATTGGATTACTCTCGCCGGCAACCAACCGCCTAAACCTTTCTCTCCACCATCATCTTCTTGATCTCCGCGATCGCCTTGGCCGGGTTGAGGCCTTTGGGGCAGGTCTGCGCGCAGTTCATGATGGTGTGGCAGCGATAGAGCCGGAACGGGTCTTCGAGATTGTCGAGCCGCTCGCCGGTGGCCTCGTCGCGGCTATCGATCAGCCAGCGATAGGCCTGCAGAAGCGTTGCCGGGCCGAGATAGCGGTCGCCGTTCCACCAATAGCTCGGGCACGAGGTCGAGCAGCAGGCGCACAATATGCATTCATAGAGCCCGTCGAGCTTCTCGCGATCCTCATGGCTTTGCAGCCACTCCTTGGCCGGCTCCGGCGACACCGTCTTCAGCCAGGGCTGGATCGACGCGTGCTGGGCGTAGAAATTGGTGAGGTCGGGCACCAGATCCTTGACCACCTGCATGTGCGGCAGCGGGTAGACTTTTACCGCGCCGGAAATGTCGTCGCAGCCCTTGGTGCAGGCGAGCGTGTTGGAACCGTCGATGTTCATGGCGCAGGAGCCGCAAATGCCTTCGCGGCAGGAACGCCGCAAGGTCAGCGTCGGGTCGATCTTGTTCTTGATCCACAGCAGCGCGTCGAGCACCATCGGCCCGCAGTCGTCCATGTCGACGAAATAGGTGTCGATGCGCGGGTTCTCGTCGTCGTCCGGCGACCAGCGATAGATGCGGTATTCCCGCAGATTGGTGGCGCCCTCCGGCTTCGGCCAGGTCTTGCCCGGCTTGATCTGCGAATTCTTGGGGAGCGTGAGTTCAACCATGTTCGATCCTCAATACACTCTGGCCTTGGGCGCGATCTTGGCGAGGCTGATGCCGCCGTCCTTTTCAGCCAGCTGCGGCTCGGTGTGCACCGGCCGGTAGGAGAGTGCCACCTTGCCGTCTTCGCTCAGCCTGGCCAGCGTATGCTTGCGCCAGACCGCGTCGTCGCGCGCCGAAAAGTCCTCGCGTGCGTGCGCGCCACGGCTCTCCTTGCGCGCCTCGGCGCTGTAGACCGTGGTGATGGCATTGGCCATCAGGTTTTCCAGCTCCAGCGTTTCGACCAGATCGGAGTTCCAGATCATCGAGCGGTCGGACACTTTGATGTCCTTCAACTCGCCCCAGATCTGCGAAATGCGCTTACAGCCATTTTCGAGCGACTCCTGCGTGCGGAATACGGCCGCGTCTTCCTGCATCGCCTTCTGCATCTTTTCACGCAGCACCGCCGTCGGTGTCGAGCCGTTGGCGTAACGCAGCCGGTCGAAGCGGTCCATGATCTTTTCGACCGAGGCTTCGTTGGGCGAAGGGATCGCCGACTTGCGGTCGATGACCTGGCCGGCGCGGATCGCCGCCGCGCGACCGAACACCACAAGATCGATCAGCGAATTCGAACCGAGCCTGTTGGCGCCGTGCACGGAGGCGCAGCCGGCTTCGCCGACAGCCATCAATCCGGGCGACACCTGGTCTGGATTGAGCGCCGTCGGATTGAGCACCTCGCCCCAGTAATTGGTCGGCACGCCGCCCATATTGTAGTGGACCGTGGGCAGCACCGGGATCGGCTCCTTGGTCAGGTCGACACCGGCAAAGATCTTGGCCGATTCCGAAATCCCCGGCAGCCGCTCATGCAGGACGGCGGGATCGAGATGGTCGAGATGCAGGAAGATGTGGTCCTTGTTCTTGCCGACGCCGCGGCCCTCACGGATCTCCAGCGTCATGCAGCGCGAGACGACGTCGCGCGAGGCAAGGTCCTTGGCTGACGGCGCATAGCGCTCCATGAAGCGCTCGCCCTCGGAATTGACGAGATAGCCGCCCTCGCCGCGCGCACCCTCGGTGATCAGGCAGCCGGCGCCATAGATGCCGGTCGGGTGGAATTGCACGAACTCCATGTCCTGCAGCGGAAAGCCGGCACGCGCGGCCATGCCGCCGCCGTCGCCGGTGCAGGTGTGCGCCGAGGTGGCCGAGAAATAGGCGCGGCCATAGCCGCCGGTCGCCAGCACCACCATCTTGGCCGAGAAGCGGTGGATGGTGCCGTCATCCAGGTTCCAGGCGACGACACCGGTGCAGGTGCCGTCCGGCTCCATGATCAGGTCGAGCGCGAAATACTCGATGAAGAACTGCGCATTGTTCTTCAGCGACTGGCCGTAAAGCGTGTGCAGGATGGCATGCCCGGTGCGGTCGGCGGCGGCACAGGTGCGCTGCACCGGGGGGCCTTCGCCATAGTTCATCATGTGGCCGCCGAACGGCCGCTGGTAGATCTTGCCCTCTTCGGTGCGCGAAAACGGCACGCCGTAATGTTCGAGCTCGTAGACCGCGGCCGGCGCCTCGCGCACCAGATATTCCATGGCGTCGACATCGCCCAGCCAGTCCGAGCCCTTGACGGTGTCGTACATGTGCCACTGCCAGGAATCGGGACCCATGTTGGACAGCGAGGCGGCAATGCCGCCTTGCGCCGCCACCGTGTGCGAGCGGGTCGGGAACACCTTGCTGATGCAGGCGGTGCGCAGCCCCTGTTCGGCCATGCCGAGCGTGGCGCGCAGCCCGGCGCCGCCGGCGCCAACGACCACCACGTCGAACTTGTGGTCGACAAAGGTATAGCCTGCCGTGTTGGCTTGTTTCGCGTCCTTGGCCAACTCAGCCTCCGAATGCCAGCTTGAGCAGGGCGAAGATCGAGGCGACGCCGACCGCTATGGTGAAAAATGTATTGAGCGCGATCAGCGCCAGCTTCATGCCTTCGCCATGCACGTAATCCTCGATGATCACCTGCATGCCGATCCGCATATGGGTGAGACCGGAGATGAGCACCAGGGCCATCACCAGCGCCACGAACGGGTTGGCAAGGGCTGCCCGCACATGCTCGTGGTCGGCGCCGTTGAGCGCGATCAGGAAACCGACGAAGAACAGGATCAGCGGGATGTTGGCGATCGCGGTCAGGCGCTGGCGCCAGAAATGCCCGGTGCCCTCGCGGGCGGAGCCGAGGCCGCGGACCCTCGCCAGCGGCGTGCGCATGTCGGTGTTTTTGCCGCTCATGATCAAGCTCCCCGCGCCATGGTGCCGGCGATCCAGATCAGCAGCGTGAGCAGGATCGAGCCGGCCAGCGTCGCCCAGGCGATCTTCGAGGCGGTATGCTTTTCCAGGCCCGCGCCCGTGTCCCAGATGAGGTGCCGTACGCCGCCCAGCATATGATGCATCAGCGCCCAGGTGTAGCCGAACAGGATGATCCGGCCGAGCCAGGTGCCGAAGGCCCAATTGGCCCAATCGAAGGTCGCCTGCGAGCTTGCCGCCGCCATCAGCCACAGGGCGACCAGCAGCGTGCCGAAATACAGCGCGCCGCCGGTGATGCGGTGAATGATCGACATCGTCATGGTGATCGGCGGCCGGTACACGGTGAGGTGCGGCGAAATCGGCCGTTCACGTCTGGCAAATTCGCGGGTGGCTGGTGATTTGCTCATGGCTCCCCCAGTTCGGCGTCTCTCTGGAGCCTCAGGTGGAAATGCGGCATTGCCGCTTCCGGTTGCGACTTCGGACAGCCGGTTTCTAATGCTCTTTTTGCACCGCGTCAAAGCCAGAAAACCGTTTCGAAAACGTAATTTAGTCTGACTAAAAGGCGGGCTTTGGCTTCAATCGATTAGGCCGGGAAGGCCTGAAGCCGGCTCGATATCGCTGCAGTGCAACATATCTGGCCCCAGGGCCCAGCGGTGGTGAGACTGGCGTCAGCGTTTGCAGGTCTGCGGCGTCGATCCCTTCTTCATCACCAGCGCCTCGCGCCCGTCGATCACGATTGCGTCATGCGTGGCCGCCTGGTAGCGGCTGCTCTGGTTGGCAGGCGACGCCGCAAACTCCTCGGTCGCGCCGTCGGACCCGACCACACGCAACGACGTGCCTAGATTTTGGATGGAAATCATACCGTTGTTGCCGCATCTATAGGTGGCCGTGCCTGTGCCTGGTCGCGGCGCGGTAAGGTCGGTGATGATCTTGGTTGCAGCTGCCGGAGGCACCGCGGCTGCGACGGACTGCTGGGCCGGCGCAGGTGAGACGACGACGGTATTGGCTGCCTTCGGCGCGCTGTCTTGCGGCACACAGGCAGCGACGACACCGAGCAACGGGAAAACGGACACCCAAATCGGCCGGCGTAGCGCCATATGCTGTCCTCCCGCGCGGCAAGCGGCCACGATGCTTTGTCCAGATCAATATCGTCCCGACGCCAAGGCGGACGCCGCCGCGATGGTGCGGCCAAGCATGGCCGAATGATGGCCACCGGGTTTTCCATCCAGTCGGATATTAACGGATATTAACCATGTTCACCGAGACATCGCCGCCAAACGCGCCGGCCTCTTAACAAAGGTTAAGAAACCGTTAATTTCTGATTCGAGGAGGCTTTCCCTCAAGACACGGAGGACGCCATGCGTTCGAATTCGGGCAAATCGCGCCTTGCGGCGCTCGTCGTGGCAGCCTCGGTCGCCGGCCTTGCAGCGCCAGCGCTTGCCGGCGCACGGCATCAGGATCGCGTCTACGCCGATTCCTTCGGCAACCTCGTCGTCGACAGCGCCGCCGGCTACAAGCGCATCATCGTCGGCCAAGGCAGGCTGGCCAAGCAGCTCTCCGACTACACCAGCGCCGGCCAGCCCAAGGTGATCTACGAGAACGAAGCCGACGAAATCGGCGGTTATAGCGATTGCTACCGGCCGCCGGTGCTGGTGAAGGGCCGCTCCTATATGTACGGCCTCTCCGACGGCGAGATGCCCGAACTCAGCCCCTGCCGCTAGCTTCCGTTCCGGCTGACGACCAGTTGCCGGCAGGCCCGACGGAGACGCGCACGCAATCGCGCCCGGCATTCTTCGCCTGATAGAGCGCCTGGTCGGCCCGCCGCATCAGATCGGCAAAGTCTTCGCTCGCATGGAGTTCGGCGACGCCGAAGCTCGCAGTGCAGCGGTTGTCAGCCGGCAGTCCGTCTATGGGCAGCGCGCCGAAGGCGCTGCGCGTTCCCTCGGCGAACAGCCGCGCCGCGGCAAGGTTGGTTCCCGGCAGGATGATGGCGAACTCCTCGCCGCCAATGCGGCCGGCAACGTGATGCGCGGCGGCGGCTTCACGCAGGAAGCCTGCAAAAGTCTCGATCACCCGGTCGCCGGACGCATGGCCGAAGCTGTCGTTGACGCTCTTGAAATGATCGAGATCGGCTATGACCAGCGCGACCGGCACGCCTTGCCGCAGGGCGCCAAGCACCGCCAGTTCGGCATGGCGGGTGAAGCCGCCGCGATTGAG
>NZ_RZPW01000407.1:0-5607 GCF_003998455.1 Mesorhizobium sp. M7A.F.Ca.CA.001.08.2.1
CTTCGCGGCTACGCCGAAAATGCGGCGCCGATGCTGGCCGAGTAAAGTTCAGCCGGAGACGCCGAGCTTCTTCTGCAGGCTGGTCGATGAAGTCGTGTACTGGAAAACGATGCGCTCGCCGGGGCTGATGATGCGCTTGGCGGCCTGCGCCATCAGCGCCACTTCGTGGAAACCCGACAGGATCAGCTTCAGCTTGCCCGGATACCAGTTGATGTCGCCGACCGCGAAGATGCCGGGCACCGATGTCTGGAATTTTTCGGTATCGACCGGAATGAGGTTCTCGTGAAGGTTGAGACCCCACTCCGCGATCGGTCCGAGCTTCATGGTCAGGCCGAAGAACGGCAGCATGCGCGTGCAAGGCACCTCGACGTCGCCATCCGGTCCCTTGATGGTGGCCGATGACAACTGGCCGTCGGCACCGGTCAATCCGGTCACCTGGCCGACCTGGAATTCGAGCTGCTTCATCTCCTGCATGGCATACATCTTGTTGACGCTGTCGGGAGCGGCGCGGAACTCAGGCCGCCGGTGCACCAGCGTCACGCTCTTTGCCACCGGCTGCAGGTTCAGCGTCCAGTCGAGCGCCGAGTCGCCGCCGCCGACAATGACGAGGTCGTGGCCGCGAAAATCCTCCATCCGGCGCACCGAATAGAAGACGCTCTTGCCTTCATAGGGCTCGATGCCGGGGATCGGCGGACGCTTGGGCTGGAAGGAGCCGCCGCCGGCGGCAATCACCACCACCTTGGCCTCGAACACCTCGTTTTCGTCGGTGGTGACGCGAAAACTGCCGTCCTCCAGTTTTTCCAGGCTGGAAACCATTCGGTTGTAGCTGAAATCGGGCTTGAACGGCGCGATCTGCTCGAGCAATTTGTCGACCAGCCCCTGCGCCGAGATCGAAGGCCAGCCTGGAATGTCGTAGATCGGCTTTTCCGGATAGAGCTCCGCGCATTGGCCGCCCGGCCGATCGAGAATGTCGATCAGGTGGCACTTCATGTCGAACAGGCCGAGCTCGAACACGGCAAACAGGCCAACCGGCCCTGCCCCGACAATAAGCACGTCTGTCCTGGTGATGTCGGTCATGCCTGTGCCTCGCTGCGCATGACCCCGAAAATCGGATCGATTTTCGGAAAGGATCACGCGCAAATAAAAGTGCTACAGCGTCCTTTGCGCGTCCAAGAGGACGCGCGGCGCTGTGGTGAAACAGCAGGACACTGCATGACCATCGCCCCGCTGCCAAGCCACAGCGGGAAAAATCAGTTGGCAAAAAGGTTGCGCTTATCCCTGGCGGGCAGGCACCCGCACGACCAAGCCGTCAAGCGCATCGCGGACCTTGATCTGGCATGACAGGCGCGAGTTGGGCTGGACGTCGTAGGCGAAGTCCAGCATGTCCTCTTCCATCGCTTCCGGCTCGCCGACTTCAGCCGTCCAGGCTTCGTCGACATAGACGTGACAGGTGGCACAGGCGCAGGCACCGCCGCATTCGGCTTCGATCCCGGGCACGGCGTTGCGGATCGCGTTCTCCATGACCGTAGAGCCGTTCTCGGCGTCCATGTCGAAATGCGTGCCGTCATGGGCAATGAAAGTCAGCTTGGTCATTTGTCACCTGAAGGGAGTTGCAGCCGAGATAATCACTCCGGCTGACAAGTCAACTGCCGCATGAAAGCGCCGCCCGATGACGTTTTTCCGCAAATCGGATTCGGCGCGGATTCAGCGGTTGATGGCGGCGATGAAATCGCGCACTTCGTCGATCAGCGTACCAAGCCGCTTGAGCGTCTGGCCGTCTTCCGGCCGGTGCTCGATCTCGGTGGCGCAATCGGCGATGGCAAAGGCGCCCACGCCCCGTGCCGAACCCTTTAATCCATGGGCGAGCAGAAGCCGGTCCTTGATATCGGCGTCGACTATTCTGTCGCGCACGGACAGCGCCTGCTGTACAAATAGCGCGAGAACCTCTTGCTCAAGGCTGCGGTCACCCATCGTCTGGCGGGCAAGGTGTGCCAAATCGACCGGCCGTGACCGTCTTGGTCCGGATACATCTCCCCCGGGCATTGAGAAGGCGATGCCGCTTTCGCCACGCATGAACTCGAACTCCGTTTCTTCGACTCGCCCAAAAACCTAGGCGAATCCAATGGACAACGGGTTAATGAATGGCCCGGAAAAATGTTGCCAAAGCGGCGTCCAAATCACAGTTCCGTTAACCTTATATTTAAAGTTTTACGTATCCCGCGGAATGCATGTTTTCTTTACCCCCCTGTGTCATTACGATACGAGGGGTCCATTTTCAGCCTCCTGCGCGGGGCAAGACAAACAGAATTATAAGCCCGCGGCAGCTAGTACAGGGTAGCGAAGGCATGGCAAAGAAACCGACGACGAGAACTCTCGACAGCGAAGTGGCCAGGGAACTGGAAAAGGCGCTCGATCTCGACCTCAGCAATGAGATCGGCAGCGGCGACCTCGATATCGCGGCTTCGATGGAGGATCTTGAAGCGCAGATATCCCAGGCGGCCGACGAGCTGGCGCGCGAGGGACGCAATCATAAGCCGGAACAGAACCCGGAGCCGGTGGTCAACCAAAACCAGGCCGCGAAACCCGCGCCCAAGGCCAAACCTGCCGAATTGCGCCCCGTGGAACCGCGCAATGGCGCCCAGCCCGCAGGTTTCGCGCCGGCCAATGACGATCGCCAGAAGGATTACAAGACGCTCCTGCACAGCCTCAACAGGCGTGCCTCGAACACCATTTACTGGGTCGTCGCCTTCGTTTCGCTCGCCTGGTTCGCCGGTGCCGGTGGTTTGGCCAATCTGCTTTTCGGACCGAGCATCTGGAGAATCCGTACGCTCGACCAGTTCCTTGCCCGTCCGGAACTGATCGGCCTCGCCGTCGCGGCCATCGTGCCCGTCATCCTGTTCTGGGCCTTCGCCGCCATGATTCGCCGCGCCCAGGAAATGCGCATCGCCGCACAGTCGATGACCGAAGTGGCCTTCCGCCTGACCGAGCCGGAAAACCTTGCCCAGGATCGCGTCATGATGATCGGCCAGGCCGTTCGTCGCGAGGTCGCGGCGATGGGCGAAGGCATCGAACGCACGCTTGCCCGCGCCGTCGAACTGGAAACGCTTGTCCACAGCGAAGTCAACCAGATCGAACGCTCCTATTCCGAGAATGAATCCCGCATCCGTTCGCTGGTCGACGGCCTCGGCAGCGAGCGCGAAGCCGTCGTCACCCATGCCGAGCGCGTCCGCGCCTCGATTACCGGCGCGCATGAGACGCTGAAGGACGAGATCGGCGCGGCTTCCGACATCATTCGCGACTCGATCCTCAATGCATCGACCAAATTGTCGATGACAATCACCAATTCCGGCGACACGCTGATCGACCGCATCAACGAAAGCTCGATGTCGATCTTCGATTCCGTCGAAGGCCGGCTCGATTCGATCACCGACCGTCTGTCGACCTCGGGCGAGGCCTTCGCCAGCCTTCTCGACACCCGCATTGCCAAGCTGACGGACACCACGGACGGACTGACGCGGTCGTTGACCGATCTGCTCGACGATCGCACCACCGGCATGGTGTCGCTGCTTGGCGGCGCCGCGCGCACCCTCAATTCCGAATTCGAGGCCAGCCTCAACGGCATCGAGCGCACGCTCGCCGAACGCGGCCAGGCGCTGATCAGCGAGTTCCAGACCCGCGCCGAGGCGCTCGACACCGGAACGCAGAAGCTCAATGCCGCACTCGAGGCCCGCGCCCGCCAGATCAATGAAACGCTGGTCGAGCGCGCCCGCGAAATCGCGCACACCTTCGCCGAGAGCAAGGACACGCTGTCGGCGATGATCGATCAGGGCAAGACCCAGATCGGCGCCGACATGGCCGACATCGTCACTTCGACCTCCTCTATGCTCGAAGCCCGCGCCAGCGACTTCGCCGGACGCATGGAAGCCGCCCGTCACGTCGTGTCGCGTTCGTTCGACAGTGACATCCAGCGGCTCGCCGACGCCCGCGTCGGCATCGAGGAAGCTGTCGAGAACCACAGCAGGAAACTGTCCGAAAGCCGCGAGCGCATGGCCGCGGCCATGGAGGCCGACCTGGCGAAGTTCGCCGAGGGCCGCGCCGGCATCGATGCGGCAGTAACCAACCAGGTGCAGAAGCTGGCCGAAGGCCGCAGCCTGATCTCGCGCGCTCTCGAAGAGGATCTGCGCAAGGTCAATGAATCGCGGGCGGCCATCGATGCATCGCTCGGCAGCCATCTCGAAAGGCTGGAAGAAGGTCGCAACAGGCTCTCTATTGCCTTGAATGAAGACTCCGGAAAGCTGGTGCAAGCTCGTACGATCATTGATGAAATGGTCGCCGGACATGTCGGAAAACTCGCCGAGGGCCGCAACATTCTGTCGCGCGCTTTGGAAGCCGATCTCGGAAAACTGTCCGACAGCCGCGCCGACATCGACGGTCTGGTCGCCGGTCAGGTGGAAAAAATCGCCGAAGGCCGCGCCGTGCTCGCCAAGGCGTTGGAAAACGACATCGTCGGCATCAAGAGCCTCATCGAAACCCATTCCGCCAAACTGGCGGAAGACCGCACGCAGCTCTCCCATTCGCTCGACAATGATCTGTCCGGCATACGCGGCCTGATCGAAAGCCATTCGGGACGGTTGGCCGAGGACCGCAGCCTGCTGTCGCAGACCCTTGAAGCTGACCTTGCCAAGCTGGCCGAAAGCCGTTCGAGCATCGACGGTCTGGTCGCCGGTCAGGTCGAGAAGCTGGCGGAAGGCCGCGACATTCTCAAGCGCGCGCTGGAATCCGACCTGAACACGATCAAGGGCGTTATCTCAAGCCAGTCGGAAAAGCTGGCCGAGGATCGCGGTCAGCTTTCCCGGGTCCTGGAAGCCGACCTGCAGAATGTGAACAGCGTCATCGCCGATCACATGAACAAGCTTGTCCAAGACCGCTCCGCCCTGTCCAGGGCCCTTGAGGACGACCTCGCCAAGCTGGCCGACAGCCGCTCCAGCATCGACGGGCTGGTTGCGGGTCAGGTCGAGAAGTTGTCCGAGGGCCGAGATATTCTGCGGCGCGCTCTGGAATCCGACCTCAACGCGATCAAGGGGACCATTGCCGACCAGTCGCAGAAACTGGTCGATGACCGGGCACAGTTCGCCCGGGCACTCGAGGCTGACCTCGAAAGCGTCAATGGCTTGGTCAACAGCCATTCCGAAAGGCTCGTCCAGGATCGTTCGACGCTGTCGAAAGCGCTTGAAGCCGACCTCGAAAACGTCGGTGGCCTCGTTAACAGCCACGCGGAAAGGCTTGTCCAGGAGCGCTCGACCCTGTCCAAGGCGCTCGAGGACGATCTTGCCAAACTGGCCGAGAGCCGCTCAAGCATCGACGGTCTGGTCGCCGGCCAGGTCGAGAAACTCGCCGAAGGTCGCGATGTTCTCAAGCGCGCGCTGGAAGCCGATCTCGCCAAGCTGGCCGAAAGCCGCTCCAGCATCGACGGTCTGGTTGCCGGCCAGGTCGAGAAGCTGGCCGAGGGCCGCGACATTCTCAAACGCGCCCTCGAAGCCGACCTGCAGAAGCTGACCGAAAGCCGCAGCGACATCGACGACGTCATCGCCGGACATGTCGGCAAGC
>NZ_RZPW01000408.1:0-5605 GCF_003998455.1 Mesorhizobium sp. M7A.F.Ca.CA.001.08.2.1
TCCTGCGGCCGTGTCGGCGTGCCGTGCTTGGCGATCAGTTCGGGGGAGGCGCAGAGCTTTATCGAAAACGGCGCCAGACGCCTGGCGATCAGCGACGAGTTCTCCAGCCGCGAGATGCGCACCGCAAGGTCGAAGCCTTCCTCGACCAGATCGACGAAGCGGTCGTCGAGCTGGATGTCGAGCACGATGTCGGGATGCTGCTTGGCGAAGTCGATCAGCGACTGGCCGATCGGCGCGTCGGCGAAGGTGCGCGGCGCCGACAGCTTGATCCGGCCGCGCACGTCGCCGGAGGATTCGCGCACCGCGTCGGCCAGGCTGTCGACCTCGCGCACGATCTCCGAGGCGCGCCGGTAATAGGTGTGGCCGGCCTCGGTCATCGAGAACTGGCGCGTGGTGCGGTTGAGCAGCAAAGCGCCGAGTTCGTCCTCCAACTCGCGCACATATTTCGACAGCAAGGCCTTGGAGCGGCCGATCTTGCGCGCCGCCGCCGAAAAGCCCTCGGCCTCGACCACGTCGATGAAGGCACGCATGCGCGTCAGTGTGTCCATGGTCAGGCCTTTCGTGCCGCGTCGAGAAGTTTCCGGCCGAGCCGTATCAGGGCAATGTCGCTGCCGGAAGGGCCAAGCAGCGACAGGCGGAACGGGGCGCCGGCGACCGAGCCGATGGGCAGTGTGATCTGTGGAAAACCGGACAGGCCGGCCAGGCACAGAAGCTGGAGCGCCCGTTCGCGATAGGCCTGGAACTGCTCCGGCGTGCTGTCCACGTAAGGCGCCGGACCAGGCACCGTCGGCAAGACAAGGAAGCCGTCCTTGCCGAGCAGGGCGCTCAGTTCGCCGCGAAAGGTCAGACGCCGCACCTTCTCGGCCTGGGCTGTCTTGTCGTCGACGGCGCGGCCGAAGCCGAAACGCTCCTCGACGCCGGGGCCGAGGCCGCGCTCGCCGCTGGTGATCCATTCGCCATGCACCGCCCAGGCCTCCCTGGCCTGCAGCCGGCGAAAGCACCAGTAAAGTTCATCGGGAGATGAGGAGAAGCGGATTGCCGGCGTCGCCGGCGCGCCGAAAACCGCGCCCGCACGCCCCTTCATTCCGGCATATTCGGCCAGCGCCGGGCGGGCGACCAGCCCGTCCAGCCAATCCAGCGCCAGCGGCCGGTCCAACACGTGCTGGTGCGGATCGCGGCCGAGCAGCAGCTTGCCGACGGTCTCGTAGGTCTCGATGTCGTCGGCGAACCAGCCGAACGTGTCGAGGCTCGGCGCCAGCTTCATCGTGCCGTCGAGCGAAATGCGGCCATGCGTGGTGCGTAGCCCGATCAGTCCGCAAAAGCTCGCCGGCGCGCGGATCGAGCCGCCGGTGTCGGAACCAGTGGCGATATCGGCCAGCCTGCCCGCCACCGCCGCCGCCGACCCCGATGAGGAGCCGCCGGTGACGCGGTCGGGTGCCGCCGGGTTCACCGGAAACGAGAAATGCGCATTCTGACCGAACAGCGCGAAGGCGAGCTCGTCGGTCTGCGTCTTGCCGACGAAGCGTGCGCCGGCATCGAGGATCATCTGCACGGCGGGTGCGGTGCGCGAGGCTGCGTGGCTTTCGGCGAATTTTTGCAAATTGCCGCAACCGGTGCGGTAGCCGGCGACGTCGTATATGTCCTTGACGGCCAGCCGCAGGCCGGCCAGCGGGCCGAGCTGGGCATGTGCCACGGGCATCTGGCGAAGATCGAGAAAGGCGTTGAGAGGGCCGTGCGTGCCTGTCATCGTTCGATATCCGGATACGGTTGCCGCAACATTGTTCGACGCCAGAAATTTTACAACCTGCGATACGATTTTTATTGATTGTGAAAGTCTTCGCCCTTATATCGCGCTTGCCCAAAGTCGCACGTGCCTGTGGGTGTCCGCCGATCCTCGAATGGTGAGGGAAATCGGTAAGGTAACTGGAGCCAACCCCTCCAGTCGGTCTAGCGGCCAACCGCCAGCCCGAGGACACCTTGAAGCAACGACGGTGCGGGCCTTTCTGGTGTTCTGCCGGTTGTCCAAAAACCGGGGTTACTGAAGAGGCACACCTTCATTGCCGGCAGTGCGGACGGGTCTCCCATCCAAGCCAAGGCAGACAAAGCGAACCGAGGCCGGGCAAGGCCAAGGTTCACCGCCGCGAGACGGCGCTTCATGGTTCCGGGGTCTCCACCGGCTGGTTCCATGGATTTCCGTCCCGCCTTTGTCCACCGCGAGTTCGCGAGGCCGACAGCCCGCGTCCCGCAGCCTTATTGCGCGCCGAAAGGCGCTGATGGAGAGACCCCGATGGCCACCCAGCGCATCCTTGACTTCCTCGCCACCCGACGTCCGACCGGCCCCTGCCTCGTCGTCGACCTCGATGTCGTGCGCGACAATTTCCGCGCCTTCGAGAAGGCGCTGCCCGATTCCAGGATCTACTATGCGGTGAAAGCAAACCCGGCGCCGGAAATCCTGCGCCTGCTTGCTGCGATGGGCTCGTCCTTCGACACCGCTTCCGTTGCCGAAGTCGAGATGGCGATGGACGCTGGTGCACCGGCGGACCGCATCTCCTTCGGCAACACCATCAAGAAGGAGCGTGACATCGCACGCGCCTACCAGCTCGGCATCCGCCTGTTCGCCGTCGATTGCGTCGAAGAGGTCGAGAAGATCGCCCGCGTCGCGCCCGGTGCGCGCGTGTTCTGCCGCGTGCTGACCGATGGCGAGGGCGCCGAGTGGCCGCTGTCGCGCAAGTTCGGCTGCGTGCCGGCGATGGCCGTCGACGTGCTGCGCCATGCCAAGGGGCTCGGCCTCGACGCCTATGGCGTGTCGTTCCATGTCGGCTCGCAGCAGACCGACCTGACCGCCTGGGACCGCGCGCTGGCCGACGCCAAGGTGGTGTTCGCGACGCTCGCCGAGGAAGGCATCGTCTTGAAGATGGTCAATATGGGCGGTGGTTTCCCGACGCGCTATCTGCGTGACGTGCCGGCCGCCCAGGCCTATGGCCAGGCGATCTTCTCGGCGCTGCGCAAGCATTTCGGCAATGCCATTCCGGAGACCATCATCGAGCCGGGCCGTGGCATGGTCGGCAATGCCGGCGTCATCAAGTCGGAAGTCGTGCTGATCTCGAAGAAGGCCGCCAACGACAATGTGCGCTGGGTGTTCCTCGACATCGGCAAGTTCGGCGGCCTGGCCGAGACGATGGACGAGGCGATCCGCTACCCGATCGTCACCGCGCATGACGGCACGGAGACCGCACCTTGCGTGCTCGCCGGCCCGACCTGCGATTCGGCCGACGTGATGTACGAGAAGACGCCCTATCTGCTGCCTTTGTCGCTGACCATCGGCGACGAGGTGCTGATCGAAGGCACCGGCGCCTACACGACCACCTACTCGGCGGTCGCCTTCAACGGCTTCGAGCCTCTCCGATCCTACGTGATCTGACGGCGCTTGCTCAGCGCATTTTCGAACGGCGAACCGGACACAACTTCGCCTGAAAATGCGCTGAGAGAGCCGATCAGATCATCCCAGGTGGGCGACTTTCGTCCACCCGGGCTCGCCTGTGGAACAGATCTCCGCTCGCCAGGGATTACGGAAATGGAAATGCCAGTTGAAATTGGGGGCCACGCACCGGCCTTTGTGATGGTTGCCGAAACCGCCGCCGATGTTGCGGCGCGCGAGGCGTTGCTCGATCGGGCGATGGGGCCGAAGCGCAGGAAAAAGTCGTCGGAGAAGCTGCGGCGTGGCCGGCGGCCCTCGGAAGGCTTGGCCTTCGTCGCCCGCGATGGCTCGGGCGGCGTCGCCGGCACCGTGCGGCTGTGGGACGTCAGGCTGGGCGAGGGCGGTGCGGCTGCGCTGCTGCTTGGCCCGCTTGCCGTCGATCCGTCGCTCAAGAACGCCGGCATCGGCTCGGCCCTGATGCGCCATGCCATCGCCGAGGCGGCACGTCTTGGCCATGCCGCGATCCTTCTGGTCGGCGATGCGCCCTATTACGCGCGCTTCGGCTTCTCGGCCGAGAAGACCGGTTCACTTGCCATGCCGGGACCCTATGAGCGGCACCGCCTGCTGGCGCTGGAACTGGTGGAAGGCGCGCTTGACGGCGTGCACGGCACGCTGAGGGCGGCCGGCCGCAAGCTGAAGGCGCAGGAATTGACATCGGCGGCCTGAGATACGAAGCCGCCAGCATTTCATGCAAAAACGCCGCCCGAAAAGGCGGCGTTTTTTCGCGATTGGTGGGCGCCACCTTGGGCGCCTGAATGCCTTCAGCCGATCAGTTGGCTGAGCGCCATGGCAACGGTCATGTCGCCTTCGACCTTTATCTTGCCGGTCATGAACGCCATTGTCGGGTTCAGGTCGCCAGCGATCAGCGAATCGAGATCGTCGAGCGAGAGCTTGATGGTGCAGTCGGTGGGTGCATCAGTGTTCGAGACGGTTGCGCCGTCGATGACGATGACGCCGTCGCTGCCGGTGTCGAATTTCACGGAACGATCGAACCCGCTGCTGGCTACGCGCGACTTGATCTTCTCGGCAATCTCCTGAACGCTCACGCTGTTCTCCTTGTCTGGTTGCATCTGTCTCGCAACGGCGCTTCGATCCAGCCGAAGCCCGTGCCGCGGTTTCGCGATCACGGTCGCTGCCGCATATAGCTTTGGGTTGACGTTTACGTCAACGCGAATTCAGGCGGTTGGTTCCTGCCGTGGCGGCAGGCGAGCCTGGAGGAGGCCGGGAATGCGAGCCCGGCAACTCAGTGTTCCTTGAACGCCTTGGTCATTTCGCTCGCCGTCTCGCTTTTCTTGCGGCGCAGCCAGTTGTCGCGGATTTCGTCCTTCGACAGGAAATTGACCTGGTCGATCAGAACCTCATGCACCAAAGGCGCCCCGACACGCGTGTTGACGGTATCGCGGATGGCGGCGCGGAAGGCATCGAGATCGATCGTCGCCTTGTTGGTGAAGTCGATCTGCGGATTGGAATAGAGGTAGGAATAGACCTGGTCGGTGATCAGCGCTTCGGCGGGAATGGACAGTTTCTTGATCTGCTCGGGTTCGACCGTGTAGACAAGCTTGGTCAGGAAATAGCCGCCGATCTCGGAGTCGCGGATCAGCGGCACCGAAATGATGTCGGTCTTGACGTAGTCGAGGCCGCCCAGCATCGGCTTCGGCGTTTCGCCGACACCGCGCTCGCCGGCCGCCTGGAAAGAATAGAACACGGCGCCCAGCGTTGCGGCGCAGATCCAGACGGCGATGGCGATGACCTTGATCATCGAGCCTTGTCAGTCCCTTGGTCAGTCCCTTGCAATGGCAACGCGGCACGGCGCCGTTGCCGAGGCAGGATCTCCGACGTGTCGCCTGTGTTCGCCATCACGCCTTTATCCAGCCGAACTCGCCGGCGGAATAGGTGCCGTCGGTCTCGGCGCGCTGGATGGCGTGCCGCAGCAGGCTGGCGACTTCGTTGACCGCGCTGAGATGCGCCAGGATCGCCGCTTCGTTCTTCGCCAGCTTCTGGCGCAGCCGGGTCAGGCCCTCGCGGTGCTGCTCGAGGAATTCGGCTTCGCTGCCGCCCTTCATGGCGCGGGTCAACTCGTAGAGGTAGCGGCTCTTGCGGGCGTTCGATGCCTTGAGATCATAGTTG
>NZ_RZPW01000409.1:0-5602 GCF_003998455.1 Mesorhizobium sp. M7A.F.Ca.CA.001.08.2.1
CCTCCAAGTCCAACTGGGCGCGACTGGCATGAACCAATGCTGCGATCAAATTTTCGTCGGCTGACTTTTTGCCGGTGTAGAGGCGCACAAGCTCGCGCGCCTGGACCTTCCAATTGGAGTCCGGGCTATCCCGGACGGCTGACGTAAGAGCCCGGGAGAGTATGTCGAAATCCAACAACGAAATACTCGGTCGGCTTCCTTTCACGATCAAATCCATCCTGTTGATCTGCGGCGTTCGCGACACTCGAAAGGTGGACAATGACCAGCATCGGCATCACCCAAAATAGGTCCATTCCTTCACGTGCTCAAGTTTCGGAAGCTCTCGCTGACCGATCATAGGACGCAGCGGCGCAGCGTAAATACCGCAGGGCAGCACCACTGCAATAACAAAGGTTAAGCGGTAGGCACAAAGCCGACTAGCTGCGGTTTTCTTGTCCAGCTTGCCTCTTCGGCAGCCCTGCCGATGACCGAACGCGTCAAAGATAAGCGGAACCTAATCTCCCGGCGTAGCTTGTCTCGATATGAGCGATCATGCCGAGAAACTAGTACCTCGCCCTCCACCAAGGTGGCAGAACCCGAAAGGAATTCTGATCTCGGCCGCTGTCGCTGTGCTTGCGTTCTGTGCTCTTCGCGGCTCGTGGAACTTTAGATGAGCACACGCGGCATCAACTTTCTGCACAAGTGGATTGCTAACGACATCCCAGAGACGGCGCCTCCCGACGCGGTCTCAATCGGTGAACTCACCCACAAGCTGCTAGCCGACGCCAAAGCGGTCGGCATCAAGAGAATAGAGCTGGATGAGGATGTGGATAGCCTTTACCGCATTTTCGTCGAAGCCATCGCTCACTTCGACGCCGGAATTCCAGAGTAGGTCCGCGGAGCTACGGTCTCATTCAAAAAGCGGATGCATCCGCTGGTGGGATTTTTATCAGATGGCGATGCCGTTCGAACAACACCAGCTTGTCTGGGTAGCCGAGACGAATCTTGGCATTGCAGGCCTCGCAACGAAACATGGATATTACCTTGAACCATGATCCTCGCCTTACAATAGGATGGCAGCATTTGGGGCAGTCGAAAACGAGCTCCGCATCTCCCAACTCCTCAGGTATGGGCATTGAAAGTCCTTTGTGGGGAGTTTGATCCATCCGGCAAACTGCGGTCAGGGTAAGCCCCGTGACGGTTGTAGAAGATTGGGTAGTCATAGGTCCATCCCACGCTACAATCCCTTTCAAGGCTAGGGTTCGCCCCCCGTGCGAACCGACGACCGCGGGGAGGGACGTAGCTGTGGCCGCCCACGCAACATCGATCTCCCGAGACAGTTCCTTACCGGAAGCCAAGCTCGGACCAATGCGTTTTGGCGGCGGGACTTAGGTCCGGCCCGTGAACTCCGCCACGTTTGTATCTGGCTTGGTCTTCAGCGAGCTACCCATCCGGTAATGCTGCCCGCAGGTGTCGACGGGGTGGCGGGCTAGTCAGTCTTTTCATGAGCAGCTCGGAACTGCCCCTCCTCGAAGCACCTCCGCGCCTCTTGAGCCGTCGCCTCACCGGCCATAGCGGCCATGCAGGCGCGGACAGCTTGGTTCCACTTAGGGCCACGCTTTGTCCATTTCACCAGATATTCGGAAGCGACCTCCACGCTGTTGACGTTGTAGGTCATGCCGGGTCGCCCCCCGATGACGGGAACCGGGGGTGAACCAGTGGGTTGCCATCATACGACCCTCCCTCGCGACAATCGACGCTTGAGGTCTTCGGCATTCAGTATGCCTACCAGATCTTCGGCGTATTCCTGATCCAAATATTCCGCCGGTGCCCCCCATGCATCGGCTGGCTGGCCGGTAAACACGTCGAATACCGTCCAGCTCTCGTCCGAGTCTTGCCTTAAGCCGTATCGCAGTTGCACCACGCGGCTAATTTAGGAGATCGGAATGTCTGATGCAAATGTCTGAGCGAGGGGATCGTGTGACTGGGGGGCACGTCAGCCAGGAGCTGCCAGCCCTGCTTGTGAATTGAGAAGGTTTGCGAGGCCCGTGATGATCTGGGGCATAACGAACGGCTTGGTTATCATGAGGCTGTTTGGCACTCCAAGTGACGGCCAGTCCTCCGCACCATCGCCACTCATGTAAATGACTGGCAAACTGGGGTTGACGGTCCGCATGTGACGGGCGACGTCCCAGCCAGTGGGGCCTTCTCCGATCCTTATATCGGTCAGGAGGGCTGCGACACGATCCGGGTTACGATCAAAGGTCGCGATGGCATTGTCCCCTTTATAGACGGCAATCACCTCGAACCCGGCTTCACGCAGCGAGTGTTCGATATCCAGGAGGATAAGGCTCTCATCCTCCACGACCAGGACGGCACCTGAGTTCATTCGACGCCAGCTTCGCTCGTTGGTATCCGGGCATGCAACGGTGGCCGGCTGCGAATGTTCCTCGACGCCCCTAACATTGCTAATCGGGCAGCAGCATTTCCTCCTCCTCAGCCGCATCCTCGAAGAGTACACGGAAGTCGTTGGTCGGCATCTTGCCATCCATCGCCGTCAGGCAGGCCTCCGCCGCCAGTCGCCATTTGGGGCCACGGTTGGACCACTTCAGTAGTTCCTCGGCGGCAGTGTCGATACGGCTGATCCCAAGGCGGAATCCCGGTCTGTCGGTCTTGACGTAGACAGGCGGGTTGAAACAACGAAGGGGCATCAGGATTCGCGCACGTCGAACGCAACGAAAAGCTCCCGTTTCGTGGCACAATCGACGATCATCGCGACCAACTGGCAGTCCGTCTCATGGAGATAAAGGCCGCGCGCGCGCACTGCTGTAATGGTTGCTTTCACGGAAATGATGGCGCCCGGTGAGGGCCCAAAAGGATCTCTCGAACCAGCTCCTTGGCCGTCGTCTGCGCAGGCCGGACAGGTGTTTGAATGTCCATCCCATCCTCCCAGAGAGACAGAACCTCAATCGTCTATTCTGTGGCGCACTTTTTGAAAAAGACAAGTACCAGAAGCGTACAAAGCGGGTAGTAACGGGCGCGACCTTCTTGGGTCTGTGCGCTGTCATCAGACCATCCATGGGCGCTCATGGTCATCCAAACACAGCGCGGAAGGTCGGCCACCCCGAAGGAAGAATGTGCCTGTTCGGACATACATCGTCCGGAAGATGGTGGGATTACGGTCGCAGGAGCGCGCCGCCAAACTGCGCCCATAAGCGTTCGCACTCTCTCGCCCTTAGGCTCGGCGTCGCCGGTTCGCCGTAGAAGACCATGGCTCGGCGAACGTCGTATCCAGCACCGATGCGTTCGCCACGAATTGAATGGCCATTCCCAAGGTGATGGGAGCGATTTTGGCACCCGCTTTGGTCGTGAGGTCAACCACACCGAACACTTCGCACTGGCACGCCTGCCAGCCAAAACGGCCCTCGAGATGGCACTCTTCACGGCGAGGAGCATTTCGGTCAGTCGTCCGCTGAAACGGCTCTACAAACTCTCAAAAGCAAGGTTTGTTCCCGGTCACGCGGCATCTCCCCAAGTGCCGGTGTTCGGCTGCAAAAACCAAACTGGATCACGCGGCCTTTCTCATACCTGTGTAGTTGATATCAATCTGCTCGACCGGAAGGTCAGGCCGCCTAGCCCAGTTCCTCTCAGCGTCAAGCAGTTCATTCGGCCCAGTCAAGCCGTTCATGAACAGCCTGAGCACGTGCGCAGCTATGCGCTCTCCTCTCTCCGAAGCGAGAGGTACGCCGCGCTCGTTGCAGACCGTGTGACAAACGTGGGCCAGCATCTCAACATCGCTCGGCTCCAAAAATCGGCCCGGATACAACATACCATTTCCTTGTTAGACGATTGCGATGGATGTCCCTTACGCAAGGTCAGCGGCAGCCACAATCAACTATGATAGTGACGTCTCGACGCTGGCAAGAAAGCAGGTCGGTCGCGCTGGCTGGCCACGGGCCGTCTGCTCTGGGCAGCGCGGCGGAACATTAGCGCCCGCTGTAAGTTGGGCGCCAACCCCAACAGGTTCTTCATGGCGCAGGTTCCTTCCTCGAACATTTTGATCCGCAAGCTCCAGACCATCTCGGAACTCGCAGAACCAGATATTGCAATTTTGGGAAATGCCCGGATTGAGGAGAAGCAATATCAGGCCAACGCAGACATTCTGCGCGATGGCGACCAGCCGACGCTTTCGTTTGTTGTTCTTGACGGCATGATAGGCTCGACCAAAATGACAGGCGACGGCAAACGCCAAATCACCTCCTTTTTTGTTCCCGGCGACATTCCCGACCTTCATGGACTGCATCTGTCGGTCATGGATTGCACCTTTACGGCTCTAATGCCCTCTCGGGTGGGCTTCATGCGGCACGACGCTCTTCGCTCTATTTGCGACCAGCACCCTTCGATAACCACAGTGTTTTGGCGCTCGACGCTTGTCGATGCGGCGATCTATCGAGAGTGGGTCACCAACGTCGGAAGACGCGACGCCTATACTGGCATGGCTCATATTTTGTGCGAACTTATTGTCCGCCTCCGCGCAGTCGGCCGCATAGAAGATCATGTGGCCCGCCTTCCGATAACGCAGGCTGCGCTTGGTGATGCGCTCGGCCTTTCCACCGTACACGTGAACCGAGTTCTTCAGGATCTTAGACGCGACGGCCTGATATCCACCGTGGGCTCGCATTTTCATGCAACCGACTGGTCAGGGCTCGTTCGCGCCGGGGATTTTGATGGGATGTATCTGCACCAAAGGGCCGCTGACGTGTTGCGCCAATAGAGGTGTTCCATGGCGAGATATTTCTTTGACAGCAGTGTCCGCGACGAGCTCATAAAAGACGATGAGGGGATCGAATGTGATGGGATCGAGGAAGCATGCCGAGAGGGCATGGACGGGCTCAGAGATTTGGCGCTTGAATTCTTCAAGGACCCCGATGGGCAGCAATTGGCGATCTATGTCAGGGACGAGGCTGGTGAAAGGCTGCTGAGCTTGAGCATCACCCTTCAGGGAAGCTGAGTGGCTTTGAGCTTACCCGGTTTCGCTGTGTAGCCGCGCAGGGGCTCCAGCGTGCGAACCCGCCGTACGCATCGGCGGGGCCTTACGACAGACCGCCGGGACCGTTGTGCCGCAACCAATGAGCCGGTCGGTTTGCGAACGTCAATAGCGCCGAGGAAGGCTAATCGGCGGGTCGCGCGGGACTCATGGTGGTGCGCGGTCTCAGCGCCCAGAAGACCTCGATCACGAGTAGACGCGCGTCTTGCATGGGCCTGGCCTGCGCGAGGCTGTTCTTTGGGCAAGAAAGTGTTAAGACCGGAACATCCGTGCGCGCCCAGGGTTGGATTGCAATCGGGTCGCATCGCGGCCTCCGCAGCCGTTTCGTGTCACCGGCAATGTGGGCGGGACGGGCTGTATTGCTGGCGCGGGGCGCAGGTGCTTGGATCACTGCGGTCTACGTCCGGCATGCTTGGAGCGCTATAATCGAACTTAGAGCGCTATAATCGAACTAGCCGAACGTAATCGGCTTCTGGCTTGCCGTAGGTGCCGTTTGCGCAGGCCGCAAGTCCGCTGCGGTCCCTGATGTACACTTCGCCACGTCGAGAATAGATGAAACCACGTCCTTCCAGCACT
>NZ_RZPW01000040.1:0-16458 GCF_003998455.1 Mesorhizobium sp. M7A.F.Ca.CA.001.08.2.1
GTCAGGTGCTGTCGAGCCTGCTGAAAGCCGGAATCGACCGGCCGCGCCCCGAACTCGTCTCGCATCTCGTCAACGAAACGACGCTGTCTTTTCCCAGCGGCCACGCCATGCTGTCGGCGGTGACCTATCTGACGCTCGGCGCGCTGGCGGCACGCTTCCTGCCCGGTCGAACGACGAAGATCTATGTGCTGTCGCTGGCGGTGCTGACGACGCTGCTGGTCGGCATCAGCCGCGTCTATCTCGGCGTCCACTGGCCGTCGGATGTGCTGGCCGGCTGGTGCGCCGGCTTCGTCTGGGCGATGCTGTGCTGGCTCGCTGCCCGGACGTGGCAGCGATGGCGTGGGCAGCACCCGGACGGCGAGACTGGAGACTAGATCAGCCGGTTGATCAGCCCGTGCCCGCAGCCGGCCAACAGGAAAACCGCCGACAGCAAGGCTGCCGATGTCATGAAAGTCTTGAAGATATTCAACCGCGTTACTCCCTGCCAGATGGAAACCTTAGCGCGCAATCCCGGGAAAGTATCTAAAAATGGTCAGTCAGGCGCCGCCCCTTACGTCTCAAACATTCATCCTAATGCTTGAAACATCAGAATAATGATATTACACCTTACTCCTGCAGACTCAGACGGGGATTCCGGCCGATGATCACTGCCGCGCAGATGCGCGCCGCAAGGGCGCTGGCCGGCATCGATCAGAAGACGCTCGCCGAGCGCGCCGGCGTTTCGCTTCCGACTATCCAGCGCATGGAGGCGAGCGATGGCGTGGTCAGGGGCGTGGTCGACACGCTGATGAAGGTCATCCAGGCCCTCGACGAGGCCGGGGTGGAGCTGATCGGCGAGAATCAGGCCAGCGAGCGCGGCGGCCGGGGCGTGCGCCTCAAGCCTGCCGTGCCGCCTGATCCCAAGGCTGAGCCGGCATAAAGTCGCGACGGCGACCGCCGACAGCCCTGCCGACGATCCCGCCGCCTTTCAGGGTGCGAAAGGCAGTCCATGGATCAGACGCAGCGGGCAGTGCATGAACCGGCCTACAGATCGGCCCAAAGGTCGGCCCACCAGTCGGCAAAGCCGACATTTTCCGAATTGTTCATGCCAAAGCTCGTGACGGTCTGGCGCGAGGGCTACACGTTCGCCGACTTCAAGGCGGACGCCATTGCCGGGCTGACGGTGGCCATTGTCGCGCTGCCCTTGTCGATGGCCATCGCGATCGCCTCGGGAGTCACGCCCGAGCGCGGCCTCTACACCTCGATTGTCGGCGGCTTCATCATTTCGGCGCTCGGCGGCAGCCGCTTCCAGATCGGCGGCCCGGCCGGCGCCTTCATCGTGCTGGTGGCCGCGACGGTTGCCCGGGTCGGTATCGACGGGCTGCTGCTGGCAACGATGATGGCAGGGGTCTTCCTGCTCGCCATAGGCTATCTCCGTCTCGGCACCTACATCAAGTTCATTCCCTATCCGGTGACGGTCGGCTTCACCGCCGGCATCGCCGTCATCATCTTTTCCGGACAGATCGTCGAACTGTTCGGGCTGAAGCTTGCCGGCAAGGAGCCCGGACCGCTGGTGCCGAAGCTGATCGCGGTCGGCGAGGCGGCCGGCACCATCAACCCGGCGGCGACCTTCGTGGCGGTGTTGACCGTCGCCACCATCGCCGGCCTGAAGCGCTGGCGACCGACATGGCCCGCAATGCTCATCGCCATCGGGCTGGCATCGCTGGTCGTGGCGCTTCTCGCGCTGCCGGCGGAGACGATCGGCACCCGCTTTGGCGGTATACCGCGCAGCCTGCAAATGCCCGCTTTGCCGCCGATCAGCCTGGACAGGATGATTGACGTGCTGCCGGATGCGATTGCCTTCGCCTTGCTGGGCGCCATCGAATCGCTGCTTTCGGCGGTGGTCGCCGACGGGATGACGGGCCGCCGGCATCGTTCCAACTGCGAACTGGTGGCGCAAGGCTTCGCCAACATCGCATCCGCCCTGTTCGGCGGCATTTGCGCCACCGGCACCATCGCCCGCACGGCGACCAATGTGCGGGCCGGCGCCCACGGACCGGTTTCGGGCATCGTCCACGCCGCCATCCTGCTCGCCTTGATGCTGGTGGCGGCGCCGCTCGCCAGCTATATCCCGCTCGCCGCCCTGGCCGGCGTGCTGGCGGTCGTGTGCTGGAATATGTTCGAGAAACAGGCCTTCGCCACCTTGCTGCGTGCCTCGCGCGGCGATGCGCTGGTGCTGATGGCGACCTTTCTGCTCGTCATCTTCCGCGATCTCACCGAAGGCATCGTGGTCGGCTTCGTGCTGGGGTCGATCCTGTTCATCGACCGCATGGCCAAGTCGATTGCGGTCGAGGCCGATCAGCCGCTGGTGCAGGGGGATGTCGCCGACAGCACCAACGCCTACGATGCCAGCGAGGCGACCGACGCCGACACCGTCGTCTATCGCATTTCGGGCGCCTTCTTCTTCGGCGCCGCATCGACCGTCGGCACCGTGCTCGACCGCATAGCCGACCAGCGCAGGAACTTCATCCTCGACTGCTCGGCCGTACCGTTCTTCGATTCGACGGCGGCCAACGTCATCGAAGGCGCCGCCCACAAGGCGAAACGCGCCGGTGTCCGCTTCATCATATCAGGCGCCGCGCCGCAGATCCGACGCATGCTGATCACCCACGGCGTCAAGCGCCCGCTGGTGACCTACGCCGCCTCGATCAAGGATGCGCGGGCGCAGCTGAAAGGGAAGCTGGAGGCGGGATAGGGGCCGGGATTTGCCGGCCGGTGGCCATTGTCAGGACAAGGTGTCCACCTGTTGAATGCCAACTTCTTGACGTTGAGCTGACTCACGCACGGCGCGACGTGAACACCGCTTTGCGCCGCTCCTCGCGGTTTGTCCGATACCATCGCCCGCGTCTTCGAAATTGATGCGATGACGAAATGGCGTCGGAAAGAATACGAGATACTCTCGCAATCTTCACACCTGTCCTATATAGCCGCTGCACTGACGATCTTGTCCGGAAAGCTCGGTCAAGAAGAGGTGTTCGCACCCGCCATTTTCGAACTAGCCTCAGTGCACTCGCCTCACACGATCTTCTACGCTGCGGCTACTACATGGTATTTTTCGCGGCTTAGCAACTCGGTCCTGCTAGGGAAAAAGGCGGGTGAATGTGCAATCGTCCTCGACAAGGAGAACGACCGGCATCAGCGAATGGTAGCAGCACGCGACACCCTATCTGACGTGATGCTGAAACATTGGTCGACCCAAACCGGTGGTCACGTCGAGGTTTAGTTTCGGTGAAGAACATCCTTTGGGTCGTCGCATGACAGACGACCGCAACGGGCCAGACGTCGTTAGTTAGCCGCACTGCGAGTTCGAGTTGGTGATCATCGCCGACGAACGAACTTTCCCCTCACGGCTGCGAACGTCTCGCAGCTCTGCCCTGAGGCGCCGATCATGGCTCTCAATCGAGCTTCAGCGCCACAACCTCGCCTTCGTTCATCAACGGCACATAAAGGATCGACTTGCCATCGGTGCCGATGTCGGCGCTGCCCGGCTTGAACTGCGCCACCACCTCCGGCGCGCCGCCCGCATGATAGCGGTAGAGCGTGCCGGTCATGTAGGCGGTGGTATAGATGGTGCCGCCGATGGCTAAGACGCCGTCGAGATCGGCGAATTTCTGGGCACCCGGCAAGGGCGAAACCACCTTGCTGGCGATGTCGACCGACAGCAGGCCGCCAAGCTCCGTCGTGCTGAAGTCGGGCTTGATGCCCTTGCCCCAGGAGGCGACGATCAATCGGCCGCCATCGGCGAAGATGCCGTTGGGCGAAGCCAATGCCCCGTCCTTGACGAACGGCTCCGGCCGGTCGCCATCGATGCGGTAGATGGCGTCGGCCAGCATGTCGGTGACATAGACCTTGCCGGATTGGTCCGATGTCATGTCGTTGAGGAAGACCGCGTTCGGCACCGAGATGCTGGCGACCAGCTTGCCGCTGGCGAGGTCGACGACGCGGACTTTCGTGATGTCGGCAACATAGAGCTTGCCGCCCGAGATCGCCATACCCTTGGGTGCGTCCATGCCGTCGGTCC
This sequence comes from Mesorhizobium sp. M7A.F.Ca.CA.001.08.2.1, assembly GCF_003998455.1. Taxonomy (NCBI): domain Bacteria; kingdom Pseudomonadati; phylum Pseudomonadota; class Alphaproteobacteria; order Hyphomicrobiales; family Phyllobacteriaceae; genus Mesorhizobium; species Mesorhizobium sp. M7A.F.Ca.CA.001.08.2.1. The sequence goes on from NZ_RZPW01000040.1 coordinate 4,061, forward strand.
AGTGCTGGGTGACCGTCTTGCCGTCCAGCGACAGCACGGAGAGATAACCGTTGCCGTCGGCCTCGCCGGGATTGCCTGATATGTTGGAAACGATGATGCGATTGTCAGCGGCGTCGAACAGGGCCGATTCCGGCTGTTCGAGCCCGGTGGCGCGCCAGAGTTCGCCGGCCTCCGCGGCGGGCACCGCAGCAATGCCGATGACGGCGATAAAGGTTGAGGTGATGAGGGTGTTCATGACTGCTCTCCTGAGATGACGAGGCAGAGCTATGGCTTTCGATACTTTTCGGAAAGGCCTGACGCCGCTAGTATCGAATATCGATACGAAACTAGCGACAAGAGGTGCATCCAATGAACGGTCTGATCTTCCAGGCGCTGAAGCGGACGTTGAAGGCGAAGGGCGTCACCTATCGCGCGCTGGCCGAACGCATGGGCGTTTCCGAACCGACGGTGAAGCGTATCTTCCATGAGCGCAATTGCAAGCTCGACCGGCTGATGGAGATTTGCGCTGCCGCCGGTGTCGAACTGGAAAACGTGCTCGGCTCGATGAACCGGGGGCCTGGGCCGGTCAACCACATCGCGCCGGAGGTCGAGCGCAAGCTCGCCGGCCGGCCGGCGCTGCTGTTCATCTTCGTCATGCTGTCAGAAAAGTTCACGCCCGAAGGCATCATGCGCTCGCAAGGCCTGAGCGAGGCTTCGATGTTCCTCTATCTGCGCGATCTCGAGGAACTCGGCCTGATCGCGCTCGGACGGGGTCTTTCGGCGAGACTGCTGGTCGAGACGCCGATCCAGTGGAACTTCGAAGGGCCGCTCAGGCCGCTGTTCGAGATGACCAACAAGAATTTCATCGGCTGGGCCATCACCCATATCGACAAGGAAGCGACCTTCGTCAGCTTCTCCAGGCGGATGCGGCCGGAGACGGCTGAAATGGTGCGGCGCGAGGCGGAGGATCTCGCCGACCGCGCCAAGCTGCTCGCCCATCACGACCAGCACACGACGCCGGAGGATGGCCTGATCGGCTACAAATGGACATTTGCCTTTGGCGCGACGCCATTTCCGGCAATCATGCCGATCGGGCCGCACGCGCGAGATGCCGGGGCGAGGCCTGATACGCCCGCCGCCGCGAAAGGACGGCGGCCGCCGCCGGCCTGACCAGGCACCGCGTCAATCGTCTCAGCACGATTGCATCTGGTGGCTGAGCTTGCCGCGCACGACCCTGGCAGTGCCGACCGCCACCATTTTTGCCGCTGTCTTGCCCCCCGGACCCGCCATGCGACCGGCGACGCCGACCGCGCCATTGACGGCGCCCATCGTCTTCATCTGCCTGACCGTCTCGTTCATACGCGCCCGGCAGTCCTGCATTTTCCTGGTCGCCTCGACTGCAGCCAGGGCCTCGCCAAGGCCTGCCGGCGAGTCCGGGCCGGCCGCCAACTCCGCCAATTGCGCATGCTGGTCTGGCGTGATCGGCGGGCTGGCGGCCGTCTGGCTGCAGCCGGAGGCCAGCAGGCAGATCAGCATCGCGATCGGGCTGCCTCGCCCGACACGTGCCGTGGCTGGAAAAATGCCACGATATTCGGCCTCGAGGCTCCCGCTAGGAGTTGCTTTTCCCGCCACCCGTTTCCTGTTGTCCAACATCCTATTGCCCCACCGCCGGGCCGAGGATGAGGCTGCGGATTTTTGGCGTCAGCGGCCTGACGACGTCGGCGAAGGGATCGCCCTCAGTCCGCAAAATCATCAAGCCTTCGACCTCTTCGTCGATGGCGTCGATGGTCTCCGTCTTCTGTGCCTCGGTCAGCTCCCTCATGCCGGATATGGCATTTCTGAGCTTGGCGAAAATGGCATCGAGTTCCGCGACCGGCATCGTCGCCAGGAACCCGCGCATGGTCTCGCCAAGCGCGACCTTCCAGCTGTCGGCGGTGAAACCGGCTGTGCCGATCAAGCCCTTGTCCGCGGCATCGCGCTCGTACCAGTCGGCGGCGATCTCCTCGTCATAGGCGAACTGACCGAATTCGGGCTGCAAGGCCTCGATCAGGCCGACGACCGCCGACGCATCCCGCGCTGTCAGGGCCAAGGCCTGCGGGCTGTCGAAGATCATGCCGGCAAGTGCGAGCGCGCCGGCCAGCCGGCGCATGGCTGCGAAACGCCGCTCAGCCATAACAGTCCTGCGCAATGCCGGCCCGGGCACTGCTCGTTGCCTGGGACTGCAGAACCGAGCCGCCGATCGAGGCGGCCTGGCCGGCAATGACCCCACCATTGCCAGCCAGACCGCCAAGACCCCCCGCCATCGACAGCACACCGCCGAGCAGAGCCGCATTGGTCTGCGCCTTCGCCGCCTTCTTGGCCGCATCGGCGCAGGCCGTTTCCGTCGTCGGTTCGTTCCGGGCCTTCTTGCTGCCGGCCGCGCTCGCGATCGATGCCGGCCTGTCGTCGACCTGGCCCGTTTGGCAGCCCGCCAGGGCAATGGTCAGGGCCAGGAAAATGCTCTTTTTCATGGTGCTGCTCATCATCGGGCAGCGCGCGGCGGCAGCTTGGCCTCGCGATGATCGGTCACTGCGTTGCCCAAGGCGATCGACAGCAGATAGACACGCGGATTGAACCCTGCCGCAGCCAGTGCCGACAGCGTCTTGAACAGTTGCAAATGAAACATCGTGCCCCCCTTTGGATTGCCGCCAATGCGGTTCCGGTTCCGGAATCGCGCCGCAAACTAGGGGCATAAAAGGGGGGCAGCTTGGACAGAACGGCACTGAAAGCGGCCAAAACGGCCCGGGATTGACGTTTTGCAGGCTCCGGCGCATATGACCGCGCTCTTGGGCATGGGGGGTGTCGATGACTGCGACGATGGGGACGTCAGCTTCATTCAGGCTGGCGACGGAGATGTTTCCGGAGCGGGATCGCGTCGAGATCACGCGTGAGGTTTACGGCCGCACGGTTCTGAGGGTGGACCTCGATCCGCTGGCGCCGGCGCAGATCGACATGCGGGTGCGCGCGTTGCCAGGCCTCGGCATCGCCACCGGCAGCTCATCGGAATTCCGGGTGCATCGTACGTCGTCGCTGATCGACAATGACGACTTCGTTCTCCTGGCGGCCCTCGACGGGGGCAGTGTGATGAAGCATCGCGGCCGCGAGGAGGCGGTCGGCAACGGCCAGGCGCTGATGATGAGCGGTGAAGAGGTTGGCCTCAACCTGATCGGCGCCGGCGGGTTTCGCTTCGTCAATCTGAGTTTTTCGCGCAAGCAGCTTTCGCCTCTGATCGGCGATCCGGCCGCGGTTCTTATGCGGCCCTTGCCGACCCAAAGCGGGGCGATGCGGCTGTTGCTCGACTATATCAGCTCGATCCAGGAGGTCGGAGACGAGTTGACTGCGGAGGCCTGCCACCTTGCGGCGGCGCATGTCTTCGACCTTGCCGCACTCGCCATGGGCGCGACCAGGGATGCGGCCCAGATCGCACGCGGCCGCGGCGTCAGCGTTGCCCGCTTGCGCGCCATCAAGGCCGATATCGTCGCGCATGGTGGCCACGTCGACCTGTCGGCGCAGGACGTCGCCGCCCGCCACGGACTGTCGGCCCGCTACGTCCGCAAGCTGTTCGAGAGCGATGGCACATCCTTGATTGATTTCATGATGACCCAACGGCTGGCGCGCGCGCATCGCATGCTCGGCGATCCGCGCCATGCCGGACGCAGCATCACCGCGATCGCCTACGAGGCCGGCTTCAACGACCTTTCCTATTTCAACCGGGCGTTCCGTCGCCGTTATGACGCCACACCCTCGGACGTGCGGGCCGCGGCTTGCAAGCACTGACGCCCGGCCGCCGGCCAGCGCTCCTGTGCCGGGCCATGCACGCGGCTGGACTCATTTGATCGCGTTTACTCGGCGGCCTTGGCCCCGGAATCGGCAAGCTTGTCGTCCCAGGTCACCGCCCGGTAGTCGAAACCATATTCCAGCGTCGGCTTGACGATGCGGAAATAGGGCGACAGGTCGAAATCGCGCGGCGTGTAGAGCGAATGGTGGCGGATGTGCAGGATTTCCTTGCGCGAATAGTTCGACTGCGCCGAGGCGCGGCCGGGCGCACGGGTGATCTCGGGCAGGATCGGATAGCGGATCTGGCCATAGGCCTCGGCAATCAGCGTCGAGCAGATCGCCCGTGTCGGATCGCCGGAACCGAAGGCCAGCATGCGGCGGCGCCAGCGCACCGGCACTGGCGGTGTCGGGAAGAAAAAACGCAGCATGTCGAAAATGTTCTTGAGGTCGTATTTCAGGCCGAGCTTGCCGATCATGAAGGCGACGACCTTGTCGCGATCCTCCGGCGCCAGCCCACTCGCCCGGCAGATACGGGTGTTGTAGGTGCGGTAGCGCGACAATGGAACGGCGACGCAGCCTTCGCCGATCGTGACCTCGATCAGGCGCGGCCGCTCCGAGCCGTCCGCCGGCGCGGGCAAGGCATCGCCGATATAGAAGGCCGCATGCGACCAGGTCGACTGGGTCAGGTACTTGATCGCCGCCGAGATCTTCTGGTTGCCCTCGATCAGCAGGATGTCGCCGGGCTCAAGCGTGCGACGCAGCGTTTCGGCATCGGATGGGGTGTAGGGCTCGTAGCCGGACGATTCTTCCTGCAGCCGGCCGGCAAGCCAGCGGCCAAGTCGATCCAGAAGCGTGTCGCCGGGCTCGGTCATACTCCATGGCGATTAGCATGGGCGGGTAATGAGGGCTAGCGCACGCCTTTCTTCCCCCCGTCAGGACCGAGAGGAAAAGCGCCAAGTCATCCTACGATGCCGCGGCCTCTTCCGGCGGCGCAGCCAGATCGTCGCGCGCCTTGCGGGCCAGTTTGCGTGTCGAGCGTTTGGGACTGTCGCCGAACAGCTCGGCCGCCGAGGCAAGGCAGCTCTTCTTCAGCTGCTTCTCCGACCGCTTCAAAAGCTTGGCCAGAAGTTTCGTGTCCTCGGGCGGCCCGAGCAGCTGGTCGTCGGCCTCGAGCAGAGCGTGCATCACCAGCACATCGTGCAGGTCGCCCAGCCGCTCGCCCAGTTCGTCGACCGCCTTGCGCCGCGCCTTGATCGGTGTCGGCCACAGCCTGCCGAGCAGCGACAGATGCATGCCGTGGGTCTTGGCCGCCTTGCGCAGATCGTGGAAATCATCGGCCGCTCCCCGCGATCCGGCCTTGTCGAGCGCCTTCCTGGCGCGGCGCAGCGTGACGCGGGCGCCTTCGGCAAGCACGTCGGCCGCCTGTTCCGGCTGCTCGGGCAAGGCCAGCGTGCCGATGCGGTGCAGGCCCTCCTCGCAGGCGGCGGTCGCCGCGCCGATCGCCGCTTCGAGCCCTGTACCTTCGTGCAATTCATGCTGGCGCGCGATCAGCCTGTCGCGAACCGCGCCCAGCCCATCGTCGGCGCTCTCCTTGGGAAAGCTTGCCGCCAGGCGGTCGATGGTCTCGATCAGCGCTGTCGCCTCGCGCGGGCCGGCAAGCAGGGCCGCCACGTTGCGGTAGCACTGGTTTTCTGTCTCACAGAATGTTTCGTCACCGGAACGAACAAGCCGCAACAAGGCGCGAGCGCTCTTCAGCCGCTTGCGGCATTTGTGCAGTGCCTGTTCCGGCCGGCTCCGTGCGGCGTCAAGATGATGCAGCGCCTTGCCGATCTCCTCGGCAAGGATTCTCCTGACCTCGCCGGTCAGCGGCAGGCGCGGATCGATGCGAAAGCTCATGCGGCGATCTCCGGAATCCCACCAAGGGCGAGCGACGCGTTGTAGAATTTCTGCTCGCCGGTGACTTCACGGCCGAGCCAGTCGGGCAGCATTTCGTCCGGCACGTCCTCCGGCGTCTCAAGTTCGGCGACCACAAGTCCCGCAAGCGGTCCGCCAAAGACATCGACTTCGTAGAGATAGCCACGGTGCCTAACATGGTGACGTGTCTTCTCGATGACACGTCCGATGGCGAAGTCCAGCATCTCCACCGCCTCCGACAGCGGGATCGGGTATTCGAATTCGTCGCGCTCGCGCGCTTTGCTGCCGAATTTGAGCGTCAGCTTGGCGGAAGTGCCGTCGCTGATGCGGATGCGCACTGTGCGCCCGGGGCCGGCAGCGAGATAGAACTGGAGAATGCGGATATTGGCCTCGGCCAACTCCCGCCATGCGGTGCTGGTGACCAGGAATTTTCGTTCGACTTCCTTGCCCATGGCCGCGCACTAAAGCGTTTGCCGCCGTCGATGGCAAGACAATGACGAACAGAAGTTGACTTTAATCAATCGATTGATTAAAGTGCGCTCATGATCAAACTACCTGAGCCCAAAGTTCTTCGTCGCGAGCCCGCCGAGATGACGCGCGCGGCGCTTGTCCAGGCGGCACTGAAGCTGTTCGGACGGCAGGGCTTCGACGGCACCTCGACGCGCGAGATCGCCGCCGAGGCGCAAGCCAATATCGGCTCGATCGCTTATCATTTCGGCGGCAAGGAGGGTCTTCGCACGGCCGCCGCCGACTTTATCGTCGAGACCATCCAGACGGTCGCCGGACCGGCACTCGGCAATGCACAGGCGCCCGCGCCGGTCGGTCCGGAGGCAGCGCAGGCGCAGCTCTTCGCGGCGCTGGAGCGAATGGTCGGCTTTGTCGTGGCCAGTCCGCAGGCCGGTGAGATCGTGCAGTTCATCCTGCGCGAACTTTCCCATCCAACGGCAGCCCTCGATCGTATCTATGACGGTGTCTTCGAGCCGAGCCATCGCCGGCTGTGCCAGCTGTGGGAACAGGCAACTGGCGAGCCCGCCGAAAGCGAGGCCACAAGGCTCACCGTGTTCACGCTGATCGGCCAGGTCATCTATTTCCGCATCGGCCGTGAGGCGGTGATGCGCCGCATGGGCTGGCCCGATATCGGCGCCGCGGAGGCCGCCAAGGTGGTGGCGGTCACATCGGGCAATCTCAAGGCCATATTCGCCGCCAGAAAAGGGGCAAAGACAAAGGGGCAAAGACCATGAGCTTTCTGTGTTCGCTGCCGCTCGCCGCGCAGCTCTTCTCGGCCTGTGCCCCGGCAGCACCGCTGGCCGTCGGCTATGTCGAAGGCGACTACGTGCTGCTGGCGCCGATCGAGGTGGCGCAGGTAGAGACCGTCACGGTGAAGCGCGGCGACCGTGTCATGCCCGGCACCACCGTTGTGACGCTGGAAAGCGCCGATGCAAAGATCGCTGTGGCGCAGGCGCAGGCAAGCCTTGCACAGGCGCAGGCACAACTCGCCGACCTGCAGATCGGCAAGCGGCCGGAAGAGATCGCCGTGCTGAAGGCCGAGGTCGATATGGCCAGCGCCCAGGCCGCCGACGCCAAGCGCAAATACGACCGCGCCGCCGATCTGTTCAAGCGCGGCGCCGGCACGCAAGCGGATTTCGACACCGCGTCGGCCACGCTCGAAACGGCCAATGCGCAGGTCGGCCAGGCCAAATCCAATCTCGCCGTCGGCGGCCTGCCGGCGCGCCCCGAGACGATCAAGGCCGCCGACAATCAGGTCAAGCAGGCGCAGGCCGCGTTGGAGCAGGCGCAGTGGCGGCTGTCGAAGCGCGTCCTGGCAGCCCCTTCGCCGGGCCGCGTCAACGACGTCATCCGCAATCCGGGCGATACATCAGGTCCGACCGCGCCTGTGATTTCGATCCTGCCCGACGGCGCGGTGAAGCTCAGCGTCTATATCCCGGAGAGCGCCTTCTCCTCGGTCAAGGTCGGCACCTTGCTCGGCGTCCATTGCGACGGCTGCGGCCCGGATGTGAAGGCGCGCGTCAGCTACGTCTCGCCAGATCCCGAGTTCACCCCGCCGGTGATCTATTCGCTCGAGAACCGGCAGAAGCTGGTCTACCTGGTCGAGGCGCGGCCGGAGGGCGATGCCGGCCCGCTGCAGCCCGGCCAGATCGTCGATGTCGATCTGGCGGACAGCGCAAGATGAACGCCATCGACGTCCACGGCCTGGTCAAGCGCTTTGGCGACAAGACCGTCGTCGACCATGTGACGATGTCGGTTGCCGAGGGCGAGATCGTCGGCTTTCTCGGCCCCAACGGTTCGGGCAAGACGACCACCATCCGCATCATGTGCGGCCTGCTGACGCCGGACGAGGGCGAAGGCACGGTGCTCGGTTTCAACATCCGCACCGACAGCCTGCGCATCAAGCGCGAAGTCGGCTACATGACGCAGAAATTCTCGTTCTACGAGGATCTGACGATCGGCGAGAATCTCGAATTCGTCGCGCGGCTCTACCGGCTGAAGCCGGTCGAGGAGCATGTCGCGAGCACGTTGGAGGACCTCGGCCTGACGTCGCGCCGCAACCAGCTGGCCGGCACCTTGTCGGGCGGCTGGAAGCAGCGGCTGGCGCTGGCCGCCTGCATCATGCACAAGCCGAAATTGCTGCTGCTCGACGAGCCTACGGCCGGTGTCGACCCGAAGGCGCGGCGCGAGTTCTGGGACGAGATCCATCGCCTCGCCAGCGGCGGGCTGACCGTGCTGGTCTCCACCCACTATATGGACGAAGCCGAGCGCTGCCACCGCATCAGCTACATCTCCTATGGCAAGATGCTGGCCACCGGCACTGTCGCCGAAGTGGTGAAAAATGCCGGGCTGACCACCTTCGTCCTGCAAGGTCCGCGCCTCGATCAGGTCGCCGAAGCGCTTCAGGGCCGCCCCGGCGTCGATCAGGTGGCGCCGTTCGGCGCGACGCTGCATGTCGTCGGCTCCGACAAGAAGAAGCTCGAAGCCGCGCTTGCCGATGTCGAGAGAGAGCACAAGGGCGTGAAAGTTTCGCCCGGCGAAACCAGCCTCGAGGACGTCTTCATCCAGTTCATGTCCGGCTCGAAGGACAACATGGCATGAACAGCGTCTTTTCCTTCGCCCGGCTTGGCGCCTTGCTGATCAAGGAATTCATCCAGATGCGGCGCGACCGCATCACCTTCGCCATGATGCTCGGCGTGCCGCTGATACAATTGGTGCTTTTCGGCTACGCCATCAACAACGACCCGAAAAGCCTGCCGGCAGCACTCGTGGCGACGAGCAACGATCCCTATACGCGCGCCATTGTCGCGGCGCTGCAGACCACCGGTTACTATCGTTTCGACCATGTCGCGCAAAGTGCCGCCGAGGCCGAGTTCCTGATATCGCGCGGCGACGTTGCCTTCGTCGTCACCATCCCGGCCGATTTCGCCAGGAGGGTGGAGAGCGGCAACAGCCCGCAGATACTCATCGAGGCCGACGCCACCGACCCGGCGGTGGCCAGCGGCGCCATCTCGACGCTCGGCACAGTCGGCAGCCAGGCGCTGCTGAGGGCGCAAGGCACGCAGGAAGCCGCCGCCGAGGCCGCCAAGGGTCAGCTCGATGTCGTCGTACACCGGCGCTACAATCCCGAAGGCATCTCGCAATACAACATCGTGCCCGGCCTGCTGGGCGTCATCCTGCAGATGACCATGGTGATGATGACCTCGATCGCGCTGACACGCGAGACCGAGCGCGGAACGATGGAGAACCTGCTGGCGATGCCGTCCAGCCCGCTCGAGATCATGATGGGCAAGGTGCTGCCCTATCTGGCGGTCGGCGGCGTGCAGGTGGTGGTGGTGCTGGCGGCGGCGAAACTTCTGTTCGCCATCCCCTTCACCGGATCGATGTCGCTGCTCCTGACCGCCGTGCTGATCTTCGTGCTGGCGCTGGTGCTGCTCGGCTACACGATTTCGACCATCGCCCGCACGCAGATGCAGGCGCTCCAACTCACCTTCTTCTTCTTCCTGCCGTCGATCATGCTGTCCGGCTTCATGTTCCCGTATCGCGGCATGCCGGACTGGGCACAAATCTTCGGCGAGATCTTCCCGCTGACGCATTTCCTACGCATCACCCGCGCGGTGATGCTGAAGGGGGCCGAACTGCCGGCCGTGGCAACGGAGATCGGCTGGCTGGTGGTGTTCGTGGCTTTGTTTGCCGGCGTAGCATTGGTGCGATTCCGGCGGACGCTGGATTAGACGCCGCACGACCTCCAGTCTTGCTACCAGTCTTCGCTCCTTGCTCCGCCCGTGGATGACGAAGGGAGAAATGCTTTCGCCAATCTCCATGGTTTATAACTGCCACTAACCGTTGAGCGATTTCGGGCCGCTGACGAAGGCGCTCCCCTTGACGTAAAACCGCAGCGGGCGATCGGCATCCTTTGTAATGCCGATCCGGATGCCTTGGGCGATGTCGCCGGCTTGATGCTCGTCGGTTGCCAGCCATAGCGGGCCTTTGCGGCAGAGATCGAGCCCGTCGAGCGAACGATCGATCCGCAACGCCTGGGCCAGCCTTCCCGGTCCTCGCGCAAGGTCGCGCAAGCGCTCGATGCCGCGATTGAGCCGCATGAGCGCAATGCCTTCGAGCGGCTCGAGCGCCCTGATGAGCACGCCGGTTCCGACCCCTGGCATCTCGCTCGAGACGTTGAGCATGTAGGAGATGCCGTAGGCGAGATAGACATAAGCGTGCCCAGCCTCGAGAAACAACGAACGGTTGCGCGGCGTCTGGCCCCGGTAGCCGTGCCCGGCGGCATCGCCGGTCACATAGGCCTCGGTCTCGACGATGCGGCCGCTGGCGATGCCTTCGGGCAGTTCGCGCACCACGATCTTGCCGATGAGAGTGCGGGCAAGGGATGCCGTATCGTCGGGCAGCTCAGAACGCGTGAGCGGGCGGTAGATGACCATGTTCAGCCCGGCGACGACTTGGAGGCGGGCGAGGAGTGATCCAAGGCGAAACCTGCCTCAGATCCATGTCGGACCCTTTGGACATCCCGTCTCAAGCCGCCGCCATGATCCCGGCATAAGTGCCGAAATCGACATTGCCGCCGGACAGCACCACGGCAACGCATTTGCCGGACAGTTCGATCTCGCCCGACGACAGCGCCGCCAACGCCACGCAGCCGCCGGGCTCGACCACCAGCTTGAGATAGGCCATGGCGTCGCGCATCGCCTGTGCCGTCGCCTTGTCGGAAACGGCGATGCCGCCTGCCAGGTTCCTGCGGTTGATCTCGAAGGTGATCAGGCCGGGCTCCGCGGTCAGGATCGCGTCGCAAATCGACGCGTGGCCGGGTTCGTTTGACACCCTGGCGCCGGCGGCCAGCGAACGGCGGGTGTCGTCGAAATGCTCTGGCTCCACCGCCCAGACCGCAGTGTTGGGCGAGGCGTCCTTGACGGCAACCGAAATGCCGCTGGCCAGGCCGCCGCCGCCGCAGGGAATGACGACCGCGTCGAGGTCGACGCCAAGCGCTTTTGCCTGGCGCATCAATTCGAGGCCGATCGTGCCTTGGCCCGCAATGATGGCCGGGTCGTCGAAGGGTGGCACCAGCACCATGCCTCTTTCCACGTAAGGGCGAACCACGCTCATGCGGTCGTCGCGAAAGCGGTCGAACGGCACCACCTCCGCCCCCATCTTGAGGACGTTAGCGATCTTCATCGCCGGCGCGTCTGAAGGCATGGCGATGACCGCCTTGACGCCGAACATCGCGGCCGAAGCGGCGACACCCTGCGCATGATTGCCCGACGAGAAGGCGACGACGCCCTGGCTGCGTTCTTCGTCGCTCAGCGACGACAGCTTGTTGTAGGCACCACGGAACTTGAACGAGCCGGTACGCTGCAGCGTCTCCGGCTTGAACAGGATGCGGCCGCCGAAGCGCTTGTTCAGCTCCTGCGATTCGATCAACGGGGTTTCGACGATCAGGCCGGCGAGACACGCGGCGGCGGCGTGGATGTCGGCGATGCCGGGAGGGGTGGTGGCGGTCATGTGAGGTCCAGTGGACAGGGGTCTTTCCATGATGCCCGCAAAGGGAGGCGGCGCACCATGGGAAAAATGTGACCGTTACAAGGTTTAGCGAGGCGGTCGCCAACGCCTCGGCTGCACGCCCCCCTCTGGCCTGCGGACATCTCCCCACGGGTGGGGAGATCGGCTGGGTATCCGCTTTCGCCAATTTCCAACGTTGAAGAAGGGGCACACCTAATGAAGCTGACAATCTCCCCCTCGTGGGGGAGATGTCCGGTAGGACAGAGGGGGGCGCCGTCCCGCCGCCGTCTCACGAGTTTCACCCCAACAGCGTCCTCTGCCTCTTGCTCCCGCCCAGCTTGCGCCAGTTGTTGAAGCGGTGGCTGGCGGCGGCAAAGGATATCTTCATCTGCTGGGCGACCGAATAGCGCGACTTGCCCTCGTCGAACATGCGGTAGCAGCACTCGACGCCTTCCTCGGTCAGTTTGCCGTCCGGCGCCTTGTTGTGCGGATTGGCGGGGTCGAATTTCTCGACCTGCTGCTCGACCAGGCCTTTCAGGCGCTGCAGATCGGCCTCGATGCTGGCGATGAGATCGAGAACGGGCTTTGGGTCATAGGGATGCGGAGGCTGTTTTGCCGATTGCGGGAAGTTTTCCGTCAGGCCGTCGGCATAGGCCCGATAGATGCGACCG